>JBIOVW010000933.1:0-12818 GCA_044867945.1 Nakamurella sp.
GAGCAACTCCTCGTGCTTTCCGATGCCGACCACCAGACCGTCCTCGAGCACGACGATTTGATCCGCATCGGCGATGGTGGACACCCGTTGCGCCACGATGATCACCGTCTTGTCCCGGGTCGTCGGCTTGAGCGCGGCCCGCAACCTGGCGTCGGTGGCCAGGTCGAGCGCGGAGAACGAGTCGTCGAACAGGAAGATCTCCGGGTCGGCCACCAGCGCCCGGGCGATGGCCAACCGCTGCCGCTGCCCACCGGAGACGTTGGTGCCGCCCTGGGTGATCGGCGATTCAAGACCCTCGGGCATGGCCGCGACGAAGTCCATCGCCTGCGCGATCGTCAGCGCGTGCCACAGCTGCTCGTCGGTGGCGTCCGGGTTGCCGTAACGCAGGTTCGAGGCCACCGTGCCGCTGAACAGGAACGGCTTCTGCGGGACCAGGCCGATCCGGTCCCACAACGCCTGCGGGTCGAAGTCGCGCACGTCGACGCCGTCCACCCGGACCGCGCCCCCGGTGACGTCGAACAGCCGGGGGATCAGGGACAGCATGGTCGTCTTGCCGGCGCCGGTGGAGCCGATGATCGCGGTGGTTGTGCCGGGCCGGGCGGTGACCGAGATCCCGCACAGCACCGGGTCGCTCGCCCCCGGATAGATGAAATCGACCTGGTCGAAGACGACCTCGCCCGCGCGGCGGTCGGGGATGACCGCCCGCTCGGGCGGCCGCACCGACGATTCGGTCCCGAGGACCTTGCTGATCCGGTCCGCGCTGACCGCGGCGCGCGGCACCATGACGACCATGAACGTCGCCATCATCACCGAGAACAGGATCTGCATCAGGTAGTTCAGAAACGCGATCAGCGCCCCGATCTCGATGTCGCCGTTGTCCACCCGGTGCGCGCCGAACCACAGCACGGCCACGCTGGACACGTTGACCACCAGCATCACGATCGGGAACATCAACGCCATCAGCCGGCCGGCGCGCAGCGCGCTGTCTGTCAGCTCGGCGTTGGCCTGGGCGAATCGCCTGGTCTCCAACGGTTCCCGGACGAACGCCCGGACCACGCGGACACCTGAGATCTGCTCACGCAGCACCCGGTTCACCACGTCCAGGCGGGCCTGCATCGCGCGGAACTGCGGGATCATCCGGACGACGACCAACCCGATGGCGATCACCAGCACGGGGATGCACACAACGAGGAGCCAGGACAGGCCCAGGTCGGTCCTGATCGCCATGAAGATGCCGCCGATGCACATGATCGGGGCGGCGACCATGAGCGTGCAGGTCATCAGCACCAGCATCTGCACCTGCTGCACGTCGTTGGTGTTGCGGGTGATCAGCGACGGCGCACCGAACAGCGCGACCTCCCGGTCGGAGAAGGTGCCGACCTGATGGAACAGGGCGGCCCGCAGATCCCGACCGAACGCCATCGCGGTGCGGGCACCGTAGTAGACGGCGACGATGGTGCACACGATCTGCAGCACGGTGATCGCCAGCATGATCCCGCCGGTGGACAGAATGTAGCCGGTGTCGCCCTTGGCCACGCCCTGGTCGATGATGTCGGCGTTCAGGGCCGGCAGGTACAGGTTCGCGATCGTGCCGATGAGCTGGAACAGCACCACGACCAGCAGCGCACCGGTGTAGGGGCGCAGGTGGGTGCGCAGGAGTTGGATCAGCATCACAACACTCCGACTGCCTGGGTTCGGGATTCTGAGCGGCCGACTGACGGCCCGACAGGGTTCGAACCGATGCCGTGCAGCAGCAGGTCCACGATCTGCGGGGTGGACAGCGTGTGGCCCTCGGTGATGGCCGGGTGCGCGCTGGAGAAGGTGACAAGCCGGAACATCCGCGCCGACTCGATCGGCGGCAGGCGCAGCCGGTCCCGGTGCGGCAGGAGCAGGTCCGCCAGCGCCTGGTTGGCCGCCGCCATGTCGGGACGAGCCGCCGGTGCGTACTTGGACGCATCCCGCTCGTTGCCGGGCGGAGGGGAGATGCGCAGCATCCACATGATCTGCCAGACACTCTCCAGCCGCTGCCGCATCGCGTCGACGGCCTCGGACAGGACCTGCTCCAGCTCCTGGCGCGGGTCGATGCGGCGCAGCTCCTCCACATACGGAGCCGGGTCGAGGACCTTGTCGACGACGGCCCGGATGACGGCGTCCTTGTCGGGAAAGACGCGGAAGATGGTGCCTTCGGCGATGCCGGCGGCCTCGGCGATCTCCCGGGTGGTCACGCTCGACCCGTGATCGCAGACCAGCGGAACCGCGGCCGCGATGATCGCGGCCCGGCGCTGCTCCGGCGGCAACGGCGTGGCTCTGCCCGGTGGTGGTGGCATGGCTCGGACCCTAGCTGAGTGAGTGCTCACTCAACAACGGATTTCGTCCTCGGCGAACCCGGCGCATGCACACGCGCCGAGAAACTGGACCAATCGGACGTTCAGCGGGTATCTGTGGTCTGCTCTGTGCGCTCTGTGCTTCAGCCGACGACCGCGGCTGTCGCGACCATGCGGCCGTCCAGAATCGAGGAGTGCCATGTCCACGGACATCGCCCACGTCCTACCCACACAGCAGGGCAACCGGGGGCGGCGGCCCGTGGAGGTCTCGGTGGTGCCCGCCGGCGCCGCCGCGGACCCGACCACGCACCGGGTGCGGTTGGGTGATCGCGCCGTGCTCCTGCGGCCGGCTGGTTCAGGGATGCCGGGGGAGCGGGTGGTCACGGTCTCGCCGGATCGGCTGCACCTGGTCGTGCAGAACGGCCGCACCTTCCAGCAGGAGCACCCGGATGTGCCGGTGCTCGCCGACCAGGGCCGCTTCCTCGTCGTCGACATCAAGCCCGCAACTGCGCGCGCGCTGACCGGCCCCGAGCAGGTCTGCTACGCCCTGCTGCCGCTCCCGCTGGACACCACCGTCTTCGCCCGAGCGGAACCCGCCGAGCCGACTGCCGCCGAGCCGTGGATCCAGACGCTGGTTGATCGGGTGTCGGCCGGCCGGTTTCGGATGGACCTGGAGAAACTCGTCGCGTACGGCACCCGCTTCTCGACCGGCAGCCCCTTCCGGGCGGCCGCGACCGCCGCTCGGGACGAGCTCGTCGGACTGGGTTTCGTCGCGACGCTCGCCCCGATCAGCGTGCAGGGCAAGCCGTCCCTCAACGTGATCGCCGACCGGCCGGGCGCCGGTCCGGAGCCACGGTCGGTGGTGCTGGTGGCCGCCCACCTCGACTCGATCAACCTCGCCGGTGGACCGGTGGCGATGGCGCCCGGCGCCGACGACAACGGGTCCGGCAGCGCCGGGCTGCTGTCGATCGCCCGGATCTTCGCCGACCATCAGGGCATCGACGACCTGCGACTGATTCTGTTCGGCGGCGAGGAGCAGGGCCTTTACGGCAGTCGCCAGTACGTCGCCGGGCTCGAGCCGGCCGAACGTGAGCGGATCGTGGCGGTGGTGAACATGGACATGATCGGGGCCCGCAACACGACCGAGCCGACAGTGCTGGTCGAGGGGGGCGAGGTGTCCCGGCCGGTGATGGACGGACTGGTCACCGCCGCCGGCACGTACACCACGCTGACCGTGCAGACGAGCCTGCACCCGTTCAACAGCGACCACGTGCCGTTCATCGACGCCGGCGTTCCGGCGGTGCTGACCATCGAGGGGGCGGACAGCGCGAACGACCGCGTGCACACCGACCAGGACATCATCAGGTACGTCGACGAGGAGCTGGCCCTGCAGATCCTGCGGATGAACGTCGCCTTCGTCGCCGGCCGGATCGGACGGCTGAACGGCGGCGACGGCTGAACGGCGGCGACCGCTGACCGGTCAGCCCCCGGCGTTCAGGTACCGCATGACCGCCAGCACCCGCCGGTGGTCGTCGGGATCGGGTGGCAGCCCGAGCGTCTGGAAGATCAGCGCGATGCTGCGGGCCACCGCCTTCTCGGTGACGACCAGCTCGCGGGCGATCCGGGCGTTGCTGTAACCCTGGGCCATCAGCTCCAGGACCTCCCGCCGCCGCGGGGTGAGCGCGGCGACGCCCGCGTCCCGGCCGTCCCGCACCTCGCGCTGGACCATCGCCGAGATGACCTCCGGGTCGATGGCGCTGCCGCCGGCGGCCACCCGACGCACCGAGTCCAGGAACTCGTCCAGGTTCATCACCCGCCGCTTGAGCAGGTAGCCGATGCCGTCGGCGCCGCCCGCGAGCAGGTCGACCGCGCCGGCGGTGTCCACGTGTTGGGACAGCACGATGATCGCGGTGCCGGGGTGCGCCCGCCGGATCCGCTGCGCGGCGACAAGTCCCTCGTCGGTGAACGTCGGCGGCATCCGGATGTCGGTGACGACCAGGTCCGGCCGGAGGGCGGCCACCTTGCCGGTCAGGTCGTCCAACGACCCGGCCAGCGCGACGACGTCGTAGCCCTCGTCACCGAGGATGCGGGCGATGCCCTCGCGGAGCAGCATCTCGTCCTCGGCGATGATCACGCGCATGCGAACTCCGCCCGCAAAGTCGCTCCCCGGGTGGGTCCCGGCTCGAGCGTCACCGTACCGTCGAGGGCGGCGACGCGGTCCTGCAGGCTGTGGAGCCCGAACCCGGGTTCGGCCCCGCCCGGCCCGACGCCGTCGTCGGTGACGGTGATCTCCAGCCGGCCGTCCGCGACCTTGACCTCAATCGAGATCCGCTGGGCCCCGGCGTGTTTGACCGCATTGGTCAATGCCTCGGCCACCACGAAGTAGCCGGTCGACTCCACCTCGGCCGGCAGCCGGCCGATCGTCGGGTCGACCCGCACGGCGACCGGTACCGGGACCCGTTCGGCCAGGGCGGCGATCCCGGCCGGCAACCCCCGCTCCAGCAGGGTCGCCGGCATGATTCCGTGCACCAGTCCGCGCAGGTCGTCGAGCAATTGACGCAGCTGCTCGCTCACCGCCACCGACAATGACCGGACGAAGTCGGCGTCGGCGGCGCGGCGGACGATCCGCTGCGCCTCGATGCCGATCAGCACGATCCGCTGCTGGGGTCCGTCGTGCAGATCCCGGGCGATGCGCCGGCGCTCGGCGTCCGCGGCGACGACGATCCGCCGCCGGGAGTCCCGGACCTGCTCGGCGGCGGCGGCCAGGTCGTGGACCGCGGCGCGCAGGTCGACCACCAGCCGCCGGTTGGCGATGGCCAGGGCCAGTGGTCCGGACGCGGCGGCGAGCAGCCCGGTCTCGGCGATGAGCGAGCGGTCGTAGGACAGGCCGCCCACCGGCGCCTCGGCCGGTCCGATCGGCCACCACCCCCGGCCGGTCTCGGGTGCCGCGCGTGGGTCGACCTGGCCGCCGCTGTCGACCAGATCGGCACCGAACGACCAGAGCACCCGGGCGCTCGGATCGCCCAGTGCGCGGACCACCAGCGCGTCCAGCATCGCCGGGTCGGCGGACGCCTCGGAGATGCCCGACGCCAACTCCTCGAGTTCGCCGGCCCGACCGAACGCGCCGACCAGCATGCCGACCACGAACGCCGCCGGCAGGATCGACACCGCCGCCACCTGAATGAGCGTGGCCAGGCCGGCGACCGTCGGGGCCGGGTCGGCGTGCAGGACGAGCAAGGTGCCGATGACGATCACCAGCATGGCGCAGCCGGCAAGGATGAACGGGGCGAGTTCGTGCCGCAGGATTCTCGGCGTCCTCGTCAATCGGCGGCTGACCAGCACGAACGCCGCGATCAGGACGACAATCCCCAGCCCGGCCTGCACGTTCCACAGCGTGGTCGCGGCGGAGGGCGCGACGAGTTGCTGCGGGTACTGCAGCGCGATCGCGATGGCGTAGCCGGCGACGACGGTCACGCGGGCGGCCCGTCGAGGCAGCCGGCCGGAGGGATAGGCGAGCAAGAGATGGATCAGCACCGCCAGCGGTAGGGACTCGGTGACCTCGCCCAGTACCCGCAGCGTGGGTACCTCGTCGTCGTTCATCCCGGCGACCAGCAGCGCGGCCGCGGCCGCCACCATCAGGCGCCCGATGCGGTTGTGCGGCCGCCGCCGCCAGGCGATCAGTCCCGTGACGGTGTACGCCGACACGGCGACGGCGTCGAGCACGGACGCGGCAGTCACCGTGGACGTCGAGGGCACCGCCAGTTCGACGAACGTCAGGATCGCCATCAGGGTGCCGATGCTCAGCAACGCGTCGCGCAGGCTCGTGCTCGGGGGCATGGCATCAGGATCCTGGTCGGGTGCACCGGCCGCAGCCCGGTGGATCTGTGGTGCAGGCACCACATGCGGTGTGGCGCGGGGTCCATCGAATATCCGCGGGGCCGATCCTATTGTTTTCTCATCACCCCGGGGAAACACCCCACAAAGAGAGGCGCGGCTCGCCGTTGCCTCGAATTCCCGAAAGGAAATGAAATGTCCAAGAAGAAGATCGCGCTGCGGATCGTCACGCCCGTCCTGATCGCCGGCGCGTTCGCCGGCCTGGCCGGCGCCACCAACGCGGCCGCCGCCCCGGCCCAGCAGTCCGCAGCCAAGGCGGTGGCCGGCGCAGCCATGCACCTCACGCAGGGATTCGACATCCGGAACGTGTCCAGCCACACCATCACGCTGGTGAACATCGAGTCGGCCGGCTCCGGCGACGGCACCCCGCCGCTGGGCAGCGTGCTCCGGCCCGGCGATTCGATCCACTACGAAAAGGTGTTCTGGTTCGGGAACACCCCGCAAACCAAGCTCACGTTCAACTCCGATGACGGCCGGGGCGACGGCTACGTTTTTCAAGTCGAATTGCGGATCGATCCGTACCTGAATGTCCCGAGCATCAACATGCCGTACAGCGGCGGCAAGATCGGCGACGCCCTTGAGGTGCAGGGCCTGGGTTCGAATGGCATCTCGTTCGTCGACAAGGCCGGGAGCCGGCCGATCAACGTGCCGGCGGCGGACAAACAGCGGCAGGCGGACCTGCTGAACCGGCTGTGCGGCGAGGGGCAGGCCGCCTGCACCTTCCGGCCCACTGCCAGCGAGACCGGCCCGGCGAAGGTCGAGCGCAAGGCCTCGGAGGTCAACCGGCTCGACGCCGCGTACCCGCTGACCGTCGCCGAGAGCTTCACCTTCAACGCGACCACGAGCGTCGAGGCGTCGGCGAGCATGAGCGCGAAGCTGTTCGGTCTGGTGAACACGACGCTGTCGGCCAAGTACGGGCAGAGCTGGAGCCAGGGCCAGACCTCGACGATCAGCCGGACCGTTCAGGTCAAGCCGGGCTACCGGCTGTTCGTGGAAGTCCATCAGCAGACCACCCGCCAGTTCGGCGACTTCACCGTGCACATGGGGAACACGACCTGGAACCTGACCGGCGTCTACTTCGACATCCCGGACATGAGCAAGTCGCCCGACGTCGTCGTCGGACAGGAGAAGGCCTGACGGACCCGGCCGGGCGCCCCGACCACCCGGTCGGTGGCGCCCGGTCTACGTTTCGTCACGATCGCTAACAAAAGGGTCTTTCGAGTATCCGGGTCCCGGAGTCTCGGGTTTACTGTGATTCGCGTTCTTGATCGGATCATTTCTGCGGACCTAGGCGGAGGCCGGCATGACCACTGGGGGTTCGGAACACCACACCGGTGACGCCCTGCTCGGCCCGGACGGGCACCACCACCCGCAGAAGGAAAGGGTCTGGCCGGTGGCTCGGTCGGTCTCATCGGCGGCACCATCCTCGGCATCTCCAGCGTCGCGCCCGCGTACACCCTGACCGCGACCATCGGGCTGGTCGCGGCGGTCGCCGGGGTGAAGATGCCGATCATCTTCATTGCCGGTTTCATCCCGATGTTCTTCGCCGCCTACGCCTACCGCGAGTTCAACAAGGTCGACCCGGACTGTGGCACCTCGTTCACCTGGACCACCCGTGCCTTTGGCCCGTACGTCGGTTGGCTCGGCGGCTGGGTCGCGATCGTCGCGACGATCATCGTGCTGGCCAACCTCGCCGGCATCGGCGTGCAGTTCTTCTATCAACTGCTGGGCAGCGTGTTCAACAATCCCGATCTGGGTGATCTGTGGACGAACAAGCTGGTGAACGTGGCCACCTGCCTGGCGTTCCTGGCGCTGGCGACCGCGGTCGCCTATCGGGGGATCACCACCACCGAGAAGGTGCAGTTCGTGCTGGTCGGCTTCCAACTGGCCGTGCTGGTGCTGTTCGCCGTCATGGCGCTCACGCAGGCCGGCGGGCCCGACGACCCCGGCGGCATCCCCTTCTCCTGGGACTGGTTCAACCCGTTCACCGGTCTGACCCTGTCGGCTTTCGTGGCCGGCCTGGGCGCGTCGATCTTCTCTTTCTGGGGCTGGGACACCGCGCTGACGATCAATGAGGAATCCAAGGACTCGGACAAGACGCCGGGCCGGGCGGCGCTGCTGTGCGTGCTCTCTATCCTGCTGACCTACCTGCTGGTGTCGATCTCGACCCTGATGTACGCCGGCGTCGGCACCGAGGGCCTGGGCCTGGGCAACGAGGAGATCGCCGACAACGTCTTCGGCGCGCTGGCCGAGCCGGTGATGGGCACGCCGTGGAACAACCTGCTGTTCCTGGCCGTACTGGCCTCGTCCGCGGCCAGCCTGATGACCACGTTCCTGCCGACCACCCGGACCATGCTCGGCATGGCCGCCTACCGGGCGCTGCCGGCGAAGTTCGCCAGCGTCCACCCGAAGTTCAAGACCCCCGGCTTCAACACCATCGTCGCCGGCAGCGTCGCCGGGGTGTTCTACACCGTCCTGTTCCTGGTGTCCGAGGCCGTACTGATCGACACCATCCTGTCGCTCGGCCTGATGATCTGCTTCTACTACGGGCTGACCGCGATCGGCTGCGTCTGGTTCTTCCGGGCCGAGCTGTTCTCCAGTTTCAACAACGTGGTCTTCAAGTTCCTCCTGCCACTGCTCGGGGGCCTGGGCCTGTGGTTCGTCTTCTTCGTAACCCTGCGCGACAGCGCCAGCCCGGACTACGACGGGACCGGGGTGGACATCTTCGGGCTCGGCGTGGTCTTCGTCATCGGCCTCGGGCTGATCCTGCTCGGCGCGATCGTCATGCTGATCATGCGCGCCCGGCAGCCCGCGTTCTTCCAGGGCAAGACGCTGAACCGGAACACCGAGTCGCTGATCATCCCGGAGTAGGCCGATCGGTTCGGCAGGCCCGACTGTGCCGGGATCCACCATTCAGTCCGCGGCGATCCGGGCGATCACCGCCCGATGGTCGCTGCCCGTGGTCGGCACGGTCCAGACTTCGATCCCGGTCAGCCCCCTACCCACCAACACGTGATCCAGGCAGGCGAGCGGGATCCGCCGCGGCTCGGCCGGGAAGGTGGGCAGCAGGCCCGCGCCGGCGTCCTGGGCGGCGTCGGTGAACCCGCCGGTGAGCAGGTCTCGGAACTGCCGGTGTTCGCGGGTCGCGTTGAAGTCGCCGGCCACGATCAGCGAACCCGGATGCTGCCGCATGAAGCGGCCGGCCAGGGCAAGGTCGGCCGACCATGCGTGGGTGCCGCCGTTTCCCAGCGGTGCCTTGCCGTGGAAGGACAGCACCGTGATCACCCGGGTGCCCGGCTCGCGGACGGTCGGGACGAGCACGTCGGCCATGACGGGCGGGAAGCCGAAGCCCGGCGGCTCCTTCCGGTCCGCCAACGGGAAGCGACTGAAGACGCCGGAACCACCGCCCTGAGATCCGGGCCGGGAGTGGTGGTGCGGCAGCCGGTCGGCGAGGCTGTCGGCAAGGGCGTCCAGCGCCGTCTGGTGGACCTCCTGCACGCACAGCACATCCACGTCGTTGTCGGCGGTGACCCGGGCGAGATCGTCGGGATCGGCCCCGCCGTGCAGCAGATTGGCGGTCATCACGGTCAGTCCGACGTCGGCGCCGTGCCGGCGCAGGTCGGACCGTCGGCTGCGCCGGTACTTGACGACCTGGGTGACCACGCAGCCGGCGAGGACGACCGAACCCGCTCCCGCCGCTGCCCAACGGCGGTTGGCCAGCAGCACCGCCTCGGCCGCGGCGGCCGGAATCAGGGAAACGGGGGCGAGGGCGACCGCGGACACCGCGACCCGGGACCGCAGGCGCAGGCCCCGACCCAGGTGAAGGACCCCGGCGCCGCCGATCGCCGCGGCGAGGGACAGTGCTGTCCGTCCGTCCGCCACTTCTTGCGCCTCCCGGCGTGCCCGTTCCGCCGCCCGCACGGTAGCCCGCCATGGTCCGGAACCTGCGGATAGGTCCACTGTCGGAGGTCACCCGCACAATGTCGTCGTGAGCCAATCCAGGGCAGGCGCGGATCAGCCGGGGCGGCCGGACGCGTTGGGCCGGTTCCACCCGCTGGTGCGCGAGTGGTTCACCGGCGCCTTCGCCGAACCGACCGCCGCGCAGGTCGGGGCGTGGGACGCGGTCGGCGGGGGGCAGCACACCCTGGTGGTCGCGCCCACCGGGTCCGGCAAGACCCTCGCCGCGTTTCTGTCCGCGATCGACGAACTGGTCACCGCCCGCACCGCCGGAGCCGCGCTGCCCGCCTGTTCGGTGCTGTACCTGTCCCCGCTCAAGGCACTCGCCGTCGACGTCGAGCGCAACCTGCGCTCGCCACTGGCCGGGGTGCGTGGCCTGGCGCACGCCCGAGGGGTGGCGCTGCCCGATGTGTCGGTCGCAGTCCGTTCGGGGGACACCACGGCACAGGACCGCCGGATGTTCGCCCGGGACGGCGCCGACATCCTGATCACCACCCCCGAGTCGCTGTTCCTGCTGCTCACCAGCCGGGCCCGGGAGATGCTGACCGGCGTCCGGACGGTCATCGTCGACGAGATCCACGCCGTCGCCGGCACCAAACGTGGTGCCCACCTGGCGGTCTCGCTGGAGCGGCTGGACGCGCTGCTGGACCGGCCCGCGCAGCGGGTGGGGCTGTCCGCGACCGTCCGTCCGGTTCAGGAGGTGGCCCGGTTTCTGGCCGGCGGGCGGCCGGTCACCATCGTCCAACCCCCGTCGACCAAGCAGATCGACATGGACGTGGTGGTGCCCGTCCCGGACATGAGCGCGATGGGCCAGAGCACCGACGACCTGACCGGCAAGGCGGCAGGTGAGGTGAACCGCAGCTCCATCTGGCCGCATGTCGAGGAACGGGTCGTCGACCTGATCGAGTCGCACCGGTCGACCATCGTGTTCGCCAACTCGCGTCGGCTGGCCGAGCGGTTGACGGCCCGGCTCAACGAGATCCATTTCGAACGACACAGCACGGGCCCTGAGGGTGGAGCGGACCTGCGGGAGGCGGCGGAAGCGCTGGGCTCCCCGGCTGAGGCGATCGCCGCGTCGGGCGCCTCGCTGGGCGCGCCGCCGGTCCTGGCCAAGGCGCACCACGGGTCGGTGTCACGGGAACAGCGGGCACTGGTCGAGGACGAGCTGAAGACCGGGCGGCTGCCCGCCGTGGTGGCCACCTCGTCGTTGGAGCTGGGTATCGACATGGGCGCGGTCGACCTGGTGGTGCAGGTGGAGGCACCCCCGTCGGTGGCCAGCGGGCTGCAGCGGATCGGCCGGGCCGGTCATCAGGTCGGAGTACCGAGCCACGGCGTCATGTTCCCCAAGTTCCGCGGCGATCTGGTCTCCGCGGCGGTGGTGGCCGGCCGGATGCAGGTCGGGGCGATCGAGTCGCTGTCGACGATCTCGAACCCGTTGGACATTGCGGCCCAGCAGGTCGTCGCGATCTGCGCGATGGACCCGATCGGGGTCGATGAACTCCTGGAACTGCTCCGCCGATCGGCGCCGTTCGCCGGGCTCGGCCGGGGCGCGCTGGAGGCGGTGCTGGACATGCTGTCCGGCCGTTATCCGAGCGAGCAGTTCGCCGAGCTGCGGCCGCGGATCACCTGGGACCGCACGACCGGCGTGCTCACCGGCCGGCCCGGCGCGCAGAAACTGGCGGTCACCTCGGGAGGCACCATCCCGGACCGCGGGCTGTTCGGGGTCTTCCTGGCCGGCGCCGACGGTCCCGGTCGCCGCGTGGGTGAGCTGGACGAGGAGATGGTCTACGAGTCGCGGGTCGGTGACGTGTTCGCGCTCGGCTCCAGTTCCTGGCGGATCGTGGACATCACCCGCGACCAGGTGCTGGTGCTGCCCGCCCCGGGGCTGCCCGGCCGGCTGCCGTTCTGGAAGGGCGACACCCTGGGCCGGCCCGCCGAGCTGGGCCGGGCGCACGGCGAGTTCGTGCGCGATTTGGCGGCTGCCGACCCGCAGGCCGCGTCCGAGCGGCTGGCGGCGGCCGGCCTCGACGTGTTCGCGCGGTCCAATCTGCTGGACTATCTGGCCGAGCAGAAGCAGGCCACGAGCGTCGTCCCGGACGAGAAGACGCTGGTGGTGGAACGGTTCCGGGACGAGCTGGGGGACTGGCGGATCGTCCTGCATTCCCCCTACGGGGCGGCGGTGCACGCGCCGTGGGCGCTGGTCGTCGGGGCCCGGATGCGCGAGCGGTACGGGGTGGACGTGGCCGCCATGCACGCCGACGACGGCATCGTGCTGCGCCTGCCGGACGTGGAGTACGAGGACGGGCCGCCGGACTTCACCGAATTCCTGGCGTTGGACCCGCAGGCGGTTGAGGCGGAGATCACCGCCGAGATCGGCGGCGCCGCGGTGTTCGCGTCCCGGTTCCGGGAGTGCGCCGCGCGGGCGCTGCTGCTGCCGCGGCGGCAGATCGGCAAGCGGCAGCCGCTGTGGCAGCAACGGCAGCGGGCCAGCCAGCTGCTCGAGGTGGCCTCCGCCTACCCGTCATTCCCGATCGTCGCCGAGGCCGTCCGGGAGTGCCTGTCCGACGTGTTCGACGTGCCCGCGCTGATCGGCCTGCTGCGCGAGGTTCAGGCCCGGACGGTGCGGATCGTCGAGGTCACCAC
>JBIOVW010000934.1:0-7535 GCA_044867945.1 Nakamurella sp.
GAGTCCGGCCCCAGGACGGATGTTCTCCGTCTGCCGCGTCATCGCCACCCGATCAGAGTAATGCCTCTGCCCTGTGACCACTCTCTGTTGCACGGCTGCACCGACTGCCACCGGCGGATGGGTCGCAGCCGCTCTCGGTCAAACCACGACTTGAGTGGTTTAGGGTATTTCGATCCCTCATGCGTAGATCGCTTCTGAGCTCCGGTAACGATGCGGTGACGAATTCGACCACGCGGTGAACTGGCGTGTACCGTTCCAGCTGGGCGTGTGCTGTGTCACAGCGCGCCCGGTCGGGCGAACCGCCTGCTGACGGCTCGCCGCGTCGCCCGACTTCGTCCGGCCCGCCGAGCCGGATCGATCGTTCGACGAGCAACGAGAGGAAACATCAGCGTGAAACGCCATCTGTGGTTGGGCGCGGGCCTGGCCGGCGCCCTGGTGCTGAGTCTGGCCGCCTGCGCCGGCTCCGACCGCGACAGCAGCGCGACGACCGGGGCCACCGGCGGCGCGGAGGTCTCCGGGTCCGCCGGCGAGGGGGCCGGCGGTGAGCCGGCCGATCCGGAGCCCGCGCTGGCCGAGTCCTGGGAGCAGACGTCCGACGGGCTGACCTGGACGTTCGCGATCCGCCAGGGCGTAAAGTTCCACGACGGCACGGACGTCGACCCGGCCGCCGTGTGCTTCAACCTGGACCGCATGTACTCCCAGACCGGCGCCGGCGCCACCCAGGCGCAGTACTGGTCCGACGTGATGGGCGGCTTCAAGGACAGCGGGACCCCCAGCGTCTACTCCTCGTGCACCGTCGACGGTCAGAACGCGGTCATCAAGCTGGCCCGGGCGACCTCGAAGTTCCCCGGCGCCCTTGGGCTGCCCTCGTACTCCATCCAGTCGCCGACGGCGCTACAGCAGTACGACGCGAACAACGTGGTCGCCGAAGGCGCCTCGTTCGTCTACCCGGCCTACGCGAACGAGCACCCGACCGGTGCCGGGCCGTTCAAGTTCCAGTCCTACGACAAGGCCAACAACACCGTCACGCTCGTCCGCAACGACGACTACTACGGCGAGAAGGCCAAGGTCAAGACGCTGATCTTCAAGATCATCCCGGACGAGACCGCCCGCAGGCAGGAGCTGCAGGCCGGCACCATCGACGGCTACGACTTCCCGAACCCCGCTGACTGGGACGGGCTGACCAACGACGGCTTCAACGTCGAGGTTCGGCCCGCATTCAACATCCTGTACCTGGGCTTCAACCAGAAGAACCCGGACCTGCAGGATCTTCGAGTGCGGCAGGCGATCGCCTACGCCATGAACCGGGATCAGTTCGTCGCATCGCAGTTGCCCGAGGGCGCGCAGACGGCGGTGCTGTTCTACCCGGACACTGTCACCGGCTGGACCGAAGACGTCACCCAGTACCCCTACGACGTGGAGAAGGCCAAGTCGTTGTTGGCGGAGGCGGGCAAGAGCAACCTGACCGTGGACTTCTGGTGGCCGACGGAGGTCAGCCGCCCGTACATGCCCGACCCGAAGAGCGTGTTCACCGCGTTCAAGGCGGACCTCGAGGCTGCTGGGATCACCGTGACCGAGACGACCAAGCCGTGGAACGGCGGGTATCTGGACGGGGTCGACGCACAGGAGGCGGACCTGTTCATGCTCGGGTGGACCGGCGACTACAACACGCCGGACAACTTCATCGGCACGTTCTTCTCCGATCCCACCAGCCGGTTCGGCACCCAGTACGCTCCGTGGGGTCAGCAGTTGTCCGACGACCTCGGCGCGGCGGATGCGATTCCCGATCCGACCCAGCGGGACGCGGCCTACGTCAAGCTGAACCAGCAGCTGATGGGCGAATACCTGCCCGCCGTGCCGATCTCGCACTCGCCGCCGGCCATCGTCGTCGCCGGCAACGTCAGCGGCCTGGTGGCCAGCCCGCTCACCGACGAGCGGTTCGCCACGGTCTACAAGACCAGCTGACCGGCGACTTCTGATGAGTGCCTGCCCGCGGCAGTCCGGCAAGATGCCGGATGCCGCGGGCAGCGCCATCATCGATCCTGGGAACGCTGAACGATGACAGTCGCGCGTTCGCGCCGGAGGTACCGATGCTGAGGTACACCATTCGTCGGCTGCTGCAGCTGGTTCTCGTGCTGTTCGTGCTCTCGCTGCTGCTGTTCCTCTGGCTGCGCAGCCTGCCCGGCGGCCCGGTCACCGCCATCCTCGGCGATCGGGCGACCCCGGAGAAACGGGCGGAGCTGGAGGCGGTGATGGGCCTGGACCAGCCGGTGATCGTGCAGTACTTCAAGTTCCTCGGCCGGGTGCTGCAGGGCAACTTCGGTCAGTCGACCGGGGTGACGCCCGGCACAGACGTCCTGGACGTGTTCTTCACCCGGTTCGGGGCCACCGTCGAACTCGCGATCGGGGCGATCATCCTGGCCCTGGCGGTGGGCATCCCGCTCGGCTACGTCGCGGCCAGGCGCCGTGGCGGTTTCCTGGACGGCGGCGCGCTGTTCGTCTCGCTGATCGGCATCGCCGTGCCGGTGTTCTTCCTGGCCTTCCTGCTCAAGTATGTCTTCGCGGTCCGGATGGGCGTGCTCCCACCGTCCGGACGGCAGACACCCGGGATCGACGCGACCCGCGTCACCGGGCTGTTCATCGTGGACGGCCTGATCACCCGGGAATGGGATGCCGCCTGGGATGCGACCAGGCACCTGATCCTGCCGTGGATCGCGTTGGCCACCATCCCCTTCGCGGTGATCTTCCGGATCACCCGCGCCTCGGTGCTGGAGGTGCAGGGCGAGGATTTCGTCCGCACCGCCGAGGCGAAGGGACTCACCAACACCACCATCCGGAACCGTCATGTGTTGCGCAACGCGATGCTTCCGGTGGTCACCGTGACCGGGCTGCAGACCGGGGCGCTGCTGGTGGGCGCGGTGCTGACCGAGAAGGTGTTCGGCTATCCCGGACTGGGGGAGGCGCTGGCGATCGGATTCACCAAACGGGATTATCCGGTGATCCAGGTGCTGATCCTGGCCGCCGCCGCCGCGTTCGTGATCATCAATACCCTGGTGGACCTCGCCTACGCCGTGGTCGATCCACGGATCCGGGTGCGCTGATGGCCACCACCTACGCCCGCGCCCGCAAACAGCGGATCGATGCGCTGGTCGGTGCCGGCGACGAGGGCACGTCACTGCTCCGCGATGCCTGGGAACGGCTGAAGGTCTCGCCGTTGTTCTGGATCGGCGCGGTGATCATCGCGCTGTTCCTGCTGCTGGCCTTGATCGGACCCTGGATCGCGGCCCACGACCCGGCGGCCCAGCTGTTGATCGGCCAGACATCCCGCGCCCGCAACGAACTCGCGCCGGCCCAGGCGGGATTCCCGCTCGGCGGCGATCCGCTCGGCCGGGATCTGCTGTCCCGATTGCTGATCGGCAGCCGGCAGACCCTTTACGTGGGCATCGGCGCCACCACGATCGCCCTGATCGGCGGTCTGATCCTGGGCCTGTTGGCGGGTGCATTCGGCGGCTGGGTGGACACCCTTGTCATGCGCGTCGTCGATGTCATGCTGGCGCTTCCCAGCCTGTTGTGGGCAACCTCGATCGTCCTCCTGTTTCCCAGTCCCAACCTGACGAGCGTGACCATCGCGGTGGCGGTCGCACAGATCCCGGTGTTCGCCAGGCTGCTCCGCGGGCAGATGCTGGCCCAGCGGGAGTCCGACCACGTGCTGGCCGCCCGGTCACTGGGCATCAGGCGCGGACCGATCGTGTTCCGGCACATGCTGCCGAACTCGATCTCACCGGTCATCGTGCAGGCCACCCTGGTCGTGGCGATCTCCATCCTGGACGCCGCCGCGCTGTCCTTCCTCGGGCTGGGGTCGCAGGACGCGGCCGCGCCGGAATGGGGTGCGATGCTCGGCGAGGCGCAGGACCGGATCGACTCGCACCCGCAGCTGGCCTTCTGGCCGGCCGCGTTGATCATCCTGGTCTCGCTCGGCTTCACCCTGGTCGGTGAGTCCATGCGGGAGGCCATCGACCCGAAGAACCGGCGGTGACCCCATGACGAGCCCGTCAAGCGTGACCCTGTTGGAGGTCGCCGACTTGACGGTGCGGTTCGACCGTCGCGGCGTGGAACCGTTCACCGCCGTCGACGGCGTGTCGTTCACGGTGGCGCCGGGTCAGACCGTGGGGCTGGTCGGCGAATCCGGATGCGGCAAGTCGGTGACGTCGTTGGCGATCATGCGGCTGCTGCCCAAACGCGGCACCACCATCACCGGCCGGGTCGAGTTCGAGGGCACGGACCTGATGACGCTGTCCCTGGATGCGATGCGCGATCGGCGCGGACGCGACCTGGCGATGATCTTCCAGGATCCGCTGTCCTCGCTGAACCCGGTGGTGCCCATCGGGATCCAGGTCACCGAGGTGTTGGAGCGGCACCGCGGGATGAAGCGAACCGCGGCGATGGGCGAGGCCAGGGAGCTGTTGGATTCGGTGGGCATCCCGGACCCGACCCGCCGGCTGAAGGAGTTTCCGCATCAGCTCTCCGGCGGCATGCGGCAGCGGGCGCTGATCGCGATGGCGCTGGCCTGCCGGCCGCGGCTGCTGATCGCCGATGAGCCGACCACCGCGTTGGACGTGACGATCCAGGCGCAGATCCTGGCGTTGCTCAAGACCCTGGTGGTCGAGCACGGCACCGCGCTGATCATGATCACCCACGACCTTGGCGTGGTCGCCGGCCTGTGCGACGAGGTCAACGTGCTCTACGGGGGGCGCGTGGTGGAGCGGGCGGACCGGCACGAGCTGTTCGGCTCGCCGCGCCACCCCTACACGCACGGACTGCTCGGGTCGATCCCGCGGTTGGACGCCGGACCAGGCGATCGCCTCACCCCGATCCACGGGTCGGTCGCCGACAACATTCCTTGGACATCGGCTTGCGCGTTCGCACCGCGGTGCTCACGGGAGATCGATGTGTGTCGCGAGGCCAGCCCGGTTCTGGAGCCGCTGTCCGGGGGGCGCCCGGACCACCTCCTGCGCTGCTACAACCCCGTCGTTCCGGTCGCGGCGTCGGGCCTGCTGTCGAAAGAAGTGTCGTCATGACGGCCTTCGGCGACGCCAATCTGCCCTCCGAGGATGCGGTCGGAGAGCACCTTTCCGAGGTGCGGGCGGACGCCGTCGCGACCGCGGGATCGGTCCAGTCGCCGCAGGCCCACCAGGAGGAGCCGAGCGCCCACCGGCCGGCGGCCGAACTGAGTGCTGCGACCGTCGACTCCGACGTGTTGCTGGAGGTCAACGACCTGAAGGTGCACTTCCCGATCAAGCGCGGCGTGCTGATCGACAAGACCATCGGTTACGTCTATGCGGTGGACGGCGTCTCGCTGGCGGTCCGTCGCGGCGAGACCTATGGGCTGGTCGGCGAGTCTGGCTGCGGGAAGTCGACGCTGGGTCGCGGCATCCTTCGCCTCATCGAACCGACAGCCGGCTCGGTGATCTTCGACGGTCAGGACATCGCCACGCTCAAACCCGAGCCGCTGCGCCGGGCACGGCAGCGCATGCAGATGATCTTCCAGGATCCGCTGTCCTCGCTGAATGCGCGGCAGTCGGTGCAGTCGATCCTCTCCGAGGGGATGAAGGCGCACGGATTGGTGACATCGGACGCCGAGACCGACGCGCGGCTGCGGGAATTGTTGTCGGCCGTCGGGCTGCCGGCGAACGCGCTGCGCAAGTACCCGCACGAGTTCTCCGGCGGGCAGCGGCAGCGGATCGGGATCGCCCGGGCGCTGGCCGTCAACCCCGAGCTGATCGTCGCGGACGAGCCGGTGTCCGCCCTCGACGTGTCCGTGCAGGCGCAGGTGGTGAACCTGCTCGACGACCTGCAGAAGGACCTCGGCCTGACCTACATCGTCATCGCGCACGACCTGGCGGTGGTCCGGCACATCTCCGACCGGGTCGGCGTCATGTACCTGGGGGCGTTGGTCGAGGAGGCGTCGTCGACCGACTTGTACCAGCAACCGTTGCACCCGTACACCCGGGCGTTGCTGTCGGCGATCCCGGTGCCCGACCCGGTGGTCGAGGACAGCCGGGAGCGGATCCTGCTGACCGGGGACCTACCGTCGCCGTCGAATCCGCCGACCGGGTGCCGGTTCCACACCCGCTGCCCGTGGCGGCAGCCGACGCTGTGTGACACCGACCGGCCGGTGTTGCAGGAGTTCGCGCCGGGGCACCGGGTGGCCTGTCACTACGCGGCGGAAATCGCGTCCGGTGAGCTGCAGCCCCACCGGGTGGAGGCGTCGGTGATCTGAACCAGGCCCGGTCATCGGGGTCGACGGTCTTCGGTTGCCGGGCCGAGCGTGGTACGGGCACCATGGCCACATGGTCGCCGCTGATCCCGCCGGGTTCCGCCGCACCGCTTCTTCCGACCCGGGCAACGGCGCGGTGACTGTCACGAAGGCGCTGTCCATCGTCGAATTCGTCGCCGAACGGGAAGGTGCGACGGCCCGGGAGATCGCGGTGGGCGTGGGCATCCCGTTGTCGACGGCGTATCGGCTCGCGCACATCCTGGTCGCGGCGGACTACCTGGTGCACCTGAAGCAGGAGCGGCGGTTCGCGCTGGGGATCAAGCTGCGCATCCTGAGCCAGTCGGTGGATCGGCAGTTCGGGGTCAGCCCGGAGTTGCGGACGGAGATCGGCCTGCTGCACCGGCAGGTGGGGGCGGCCGCGTATTTCGCCCAGTATCGGGGCAGCGAGGTCGTCGTCGCGCATGTGGAGGACTCGCCCGAGTGCCCGCGGGCCGTTCCGTTGGATGTGGGTCTGCACGAGGCCACCCACGCCACCGCGTTCGGCAAGGTGCTTCTCGCCGGAATGCTGCCCGAGCAGCGGGACCAGTACCTGTCCTGTCACCCGATGCGCCGGCTCACCCCGGCCACCATGACCGACCGCACCGAACTGGAGGGCGATCTGGCGACGGTCAACCGGACCGGCGTGGCGTGGGAGTACGAGGAGTTCCTGCCGGACCTCACCTGCGTGGCCGCCGGCGTCCGCGGCGGCAATGGCATGATCGTCGGGTCGGTCGCCCTGTCCGGGACGGCCGAGCGAATGCGCCGCAGCGCACCTGCCTGCGAGGAAGCCGTGCGGCGGACCGCCGCCCGGGTGAGCAGGTGCCTGCGCGCCTACGCCCAGAAGCGCGCCTGATTCGGCGCATCACCCGGCCGTGCCCGTCCCCGGCGCATCCATTTGCCACAATCGGCCCGCTTGAATCGATCCACTAGGGCGGAATGTGGCAAATCGATCGCGCCGAACACAACAAGGGTGACCGGACCTACAGTTGCTGGGACTTCAGCGACGCCACAATGTGCTCGGCCTGCCGGATGGCCAACGCGACGATGGTCAGCGTCGGGTTGGCCGCCGCGCCGGTGGTGAATACCGAGCCGTCGGAGATGAACAGGTTGGGTACGTCGTGCGCGCGTCCGTACGCGTTGGTGACGCCGTCCTCGGGCCGCTCGGACATGCGCGCGGTGCCCAGGTTGTGGGTGGCCGGGTACGGCGGCGTGCGGTGCG
>JBIOVW010000935.1:0-2606 GCA_044867945.1 Nakamurella sp.
GGTCACGGTCGTCGTTCTCGCCGCCGGCATCTTCTTCGGCTACCGCTGGCTGTCGGGGTCCGGTGCGGCGTCGACGGACAGCACGTCGAGCACTTACCCGCAGCCGATCACCGCGCTCGACGTGAAGGTGGAATCCGGCACCGTGACCCTCGCACCCGGGCCGGACGACCGGACCACGACCGTCGCGGCCCTGTCCACGTGGGACAACGAAAAGCCGACGGTCACCGAGCAGTGGAACGGCACCACGCTGTCCGTCACGACCAGCTGCCCCGGGTCCGGGCCATGCGAGGTCGACCTGACGATCACGGTGCCGGCAGGGACGCCGGTCACCACGGCCACCGAGACCGGTGACGCGACAGTGTCCGACCTGACCGGTCCGGTGTCCGTCACCAGCGGCACCGGCGAGATTCGGCTGGCGAACGTCTCGGGACGGGTCACCGCCGAGACCGAGGTCGGCTCGATCAAGGGAACCGCGCTGGGCGCCAGCCAGGTGTCCGCCACCACCGACAGCGGCGAGGTATCCCTCGGCTTCTCCGCCGACCCGCAGTCCGTGTCGGCGACCGTCGGCACGGGTGACATCACGGTCACCGTCCCCCGCTCGTCGACCGCTTACCACGTGCAGGCCCACACCGAAACCGGCGACGTCCGAGTCCGGGTGGCCCAGGACGACGCAGCGTCCCGGACGATCGTCGCGCACACCGACACCGGCGACGTGACCGTCGACTACTCCTGACGCGACCGAGCTGACACCCGTCGAGAGCCACATCAGCCGCAACTTTGTGTGACGGCTGATGTGGCTCTCGTTATGGGTTGATCCACCTTGACGCGCGGCACAGGCTCCGCGCCGAGGATCCGCAGGCCCCACACCTGCCGAAGCTCCGCATCCCCAAGGTGATCGGCCTCAGCGACGCGCGGCACAGGCTCCGCGCGGAGGATCCGCAGGCCCCACACCTGCCGAAGCTCCGCACCCGCACGAGAGCGGCCTCGCGACGCGCGGCACAGGCTCCGCGGGGTGGGCACGCCAAGGCCCCGCAACCCGATCGCTCGTCGGTCATCGACCGACCACCAGGTTGCGGGGCGGGGGCTGGCTCAGGGAAACGGATGTCCCAGGGCCGGGGTTACCGCGTTCCGGCCGGCACTGGCGCCTCGTCCGGCGCCCCGGCCGGGTCCGCGATGGGCAGCTCCGAGGTCTCGCGCAGGCCGATCCGGGCGTGCAGCCGACGCAGGAAACCGGGTGCCCACCAGGCGGCGTCACCCAGCACTGTCATCAGAGCCGGGCTGAGCAGGCAGCGGACCAGCGTGGCGTCGATCAGCACCGCGACGAACAGGCCGAGGCCGATCTGTTGCAGCGCACCGACATCGGCGGCGGCGAAGCAGGCGAACACGACCAGCATCAGCAGCGCGGCCGAGGTGATGATCCGGCCGCTGCGCTGCAGCCCGTGGCGGACCGACGCGTCGGCGGACTCACCCGCGTCGTAGAACTCCTTGATCCGCGCCAGCAGGAATACCTCGTAGTCCATGGACAGGCCGAACGCGAACGCGAACACGATCACGATCATGTACGGGCTCAGCCCGCCGACGGTCAGCGTGCCCAGCAACGAGGACAGCCAGCCGTCCTGGAATACCGCGGTGAGCACCCCGAAGGTCGCCGCCAGGGACAGCGCGCTCACCACGATCGCCTTGATCCCGACCACGATCGAGCCGGTCATCAGGAACAGCACCACCAGCATGGCCAGCACGACGATCGTCACCGCGAGCGGCAACCCATCTGCGAGCCGGTCCTGCAGGTCCATCAGCCGCGCCGCGTCTCCGGTCACCCAGGACTCGTAGCCGGCCGGACGATCCTGGCGCATCCGCTCCACCAGCGCCTGCGCGCCGGCACCCTGCCCGTCGCCGTGGACGTCGAAGACCACCATCGACACGTCGGGGCCGATGGAACCGGCCGGTTCGACGCGCTCGACCGCGGGATCGGACGTCCAGCGCCGCGCGTAGGCGTCCAGCGTCGCCGGGTCGGTGCGGGCCACCACCGCAACCCCCAGCTGGCTGCTGATTCCGAAGCGCTCGTGCAACACGTCGGCCACCTGCACCGATTCCAGCGACCGCGGCAGTCCCTCCAGCTGCGGCACCTTGATCGTGACGTGCAGCAGCGGAGCGGCCAGGGCCAGCAGCACGACGGCGCAGCCGGCCAAGGTAAGCCAGGGCCGCCGCTGGGTGCGGCGGGCCAGCCCGGCGAAGAATCCGGAGTTGGGGTCGGCATGGTGGTGCCGGCGCCGCGGCTTGATCCACCGGCCGCCGAAACCGATCAGCGCGGCGGTCAGCGTGATACCGGCGAGCATCCCGACGATCACCGTCGCGATGCCCGCGGCCGCCAGCGCCCGAAGTTCGCCGATGTCGAACGCCAGCAGACCCGCCAGAGCGGCCACCACGGTGAGCGCGCTGAACCCGATGGTCCGGCCGGCCGTGCTCCACGCTGCGGCCACCGCGGTGACCCGATCACCGACCCGATCAGTGACCCGGTCAGGACCGCCGGACAGCTCGTCCCGGAACCGGGCGACCAACAGCAGCCCGTAGTCGATGGACAGCCCAAGACCCAGCAGGGTCACCAC
>JBIOVW010000936.1:0-5388 GCA_044867945.1 Nakamurella sp.
GCTGCGCTCAGGAAGCCGACGGCACCTCGCCCGGCAGGGTGACCTCCTGAAACTCCTTGCTCCACCAGCGGTCCCACGTTGCCCGCAGGTCCGCCAGGTCGCCATCGGACATGCCGTAGACGCTCAGGATCGCCGCCGAGCCGGCAATCGGGCGATGCTCTGCGGGTGGTGAATCGGCGACCATCAGCAGGCCGTCGCCCCACCCGTCGACGGTGAGCCCGAACTGCAACTCGGTGCGGAAAAAGACGGTGCCGGCGATGTCGATGCCCATGGGCAGCGCGGCCGAGTACTGGCTGCCGACCGGCCGGCGGGCGATCTCGGCCAGTCCCAGGCGGGGAACGAGCGGGCCCGGCTCGTGCGGCGCGCCGGCGGTGAAATGGGTTGTCCGCTTCTGGCCCGGGTGCCGCTCGACCGCCCACTTCAGCTGGTGCAGGAACGTCTTCCAGCCCTCGGTGATGTCGTCGTAGTACGCGTCCCAATCGGGGTTCCCGCCGCGCGGGGCCCGGGTGAGCCGCACCCGGACACCCGCGTCGGTCTCGGCCAGGTCGAAGACATCGGTGCCGATGAAGAGCCTGGTCGGCGGTTCCTCGGTCACCGCGTCGTTGAAATAGATCACCTGGATCTCGGCGGACAGACCGTCCGTTCCGTCCGGTGTTTCGTAGTCCCAGCCGTGCCAGTTGCGTAGCAGCTCCGGTTCCCGCAGGGCCCGCCAGACCTCCTCGATGGGCGCGGCGACGGTGACCTCGATGACGGGAACGGGCTCAGCGCTGGGGTCGGACATCGTTCGCCTCCTGATCGGTTCGGGTGTCGGCGGCCGCCGGATGGCCGCCCGCGAGCAATCGATAGCGCCTGCCGCCCGGCGTGTCGAATGCCGCGACCACCTCGGTGACGGCCTGGGCCAGGGCGTCGGTGAAGTCGTGCACGTCGCCGGGGGCGGCGAACCGGACCTCTGCCTCGAGAGTGAAGGTGAGCAGCCGCTTGCCCTGCTGCTGGGACCGCGCGGACATTCGGCTGACGTCCCGCACCACCGCGGCGGCGGCCTGGACGAGGTGCTCGGCCGCGTGCCGGTCCCGCGCGCGGTCCGGGTCCGGTGCGGCGCCGACCAGCACGTCGGGATCGACGACCAGGCCGACGCCGACGGTCCGCATGACCCGCTCGGTGAACCCACGCCTGGGGCGCAGCTCGACCAGTTCGAGCAGCTGCCGGCTCTCCAGCACGCGCAGGTGGTAGTTCAGCTTCTGCCGTGGAAGGTCGAACTCGCGGGCGAGCTCCGCCGCCGACGCGGGCTCACGCAGCCGTTCCAGGATCCGGCGCCGCAGGTCGGGCAGCGCGCAGGCGACCCGCTCCGGGGTGTCGAGCAGGGTGAGCGCCGCGGTCACCGTGCCAGCGTGGAATAGAAAAACCAGTTTGTCAATTGATCCGGGCCGGTCATCGAGGACCGAGCGTGAGGAAGGTCGCAGACCGGATCGGTCGATTCACCGACCATTTTGGTTGGTCGGGTGGGTATGGTGACGTCATGAGTCGCGCGTTCCGCCAGCAGATCGACGACGGCATCCTCGACAAGGCCGCCGCCCTGTTCGCCCGTCAGGGGTTCGCCAAGACCTCGGTGCAGGACATCGCCAACGCCGTCGGGCTGTCCAAAGCCGGCCTGCTGCATCACTTCCCGACCAAGGACAAGATCCACGGCGCCGTGCTGGCACTGGCCGGCAGCCTGGCCGACCGGCTGACCGCCCAGGTCAGCGACCTGCCCGTCGGTCCGGCCCGGGACCGTCGTGCACTCGAGGCAGTCATCGACATCGCCGCCGCCCACCCCGGCCTCGTCTCATTCCTCCTCGCCCCCGCGCTCCAGCCGGAGCCGGCATCCGATCCCGGCAGTCCGCCCGAGACCGCGGCGACGGTGCTCGGGGTCTTCGGCGTGGACCCGGATACCACCGACCGCGACCGCCTGGTGCGGGTGATCGGTGCATTGTCCGCGCTGGCCGTGCTCACCATCGCGGCCCGCCACACGGACGAGAGCTCGGCCTGGCGCCCGCTCATCCTGCAGACCTGCTCCGACGCGCTCGGTCACCCGAGCGCCTGACCGCCCACCTCAGCACAAGAAGGAAGCCCACCATGGCCCGCCTGCTCTACCGACTCGGCACTTTCGCCCACCGGCGACGCCGGCCCGTCGTCCTCATCTGGCTGCTGATCCTCGTGGTCGGCGGCGTCGGCGCGGCCACACTGGCCGGCAAGACGTCCAACACGTTCTCCATCCCCGGCCAGGAGTCCACCATCGCACTGGAGAAGATCTCCGACGAGTTCGGCGCCGGTGACGGCACCGCCGGCGCCCGCGTGGTCATCCAGGCCCCTGCCGGTCAGACCCTGACCAGCCCCGAGAACGCCGCCACGGTCAACACTCTCGTCGGCGAACTCGGCAGCTTGCCGGGCGTCACGAGCGCGAGCAACCCGCTGGACCCGCAGGCCCCCGGCGTCAACGCCGACCAGACCACCGGATACAGCACGGTCGGCTATGGCGTCGCACAGGGTGAGGTCACCGAGGCGGAGCAGGACGCCCTGCTGTCGGCGGTCGAGAATGCCCGCGACAGCGGGCTGACCGTCGAGGTGACCGGCACCGCGGTCTCGAACCAGGCCGAGGTTCCGGCCGGCGCCGGCGAGGCGGTCGGGGTGATCATGGCGCTGCTCATCCTGGCCCTGACCTACGGCTCGCTCGTGGTCGCCGGGATGAACCTGCTCACCGCGGGAGTCGGCGTCGGCGTCGGTCTGCTGGGCATCACGATCGTCAGCGGTTTCGTCGACCTGCAGTCGACCACGTCGGTGCTGGCCACCATGCTGGGCCTGGCCGTCGGAATCGACTACGCGCTGTTCATCATCACCCGGTACCGGCACGAGCTGCGTCGCGGCGACGAGGTGCCCACCGCGATCGGCATCGCCGTCGGGACCGCGGGGTCGGCCGTGGTCACCGCCGGCCTGACCGTCGTCATCGCGCTTGTCTTCCTGTTCGTCGCCGGCATCCCGTTCCTCACCCAGATGGGTCTGGCCGCCGCCGCCACCATCGTCGTCGCCGTGCTGGTCGCGATCACCCTGGTCCCGGCCATGCTCGGTTTCCTGGGACTACGGGCCCTGCCCCGCAAGCGCCGGGCGGACCCGACCGCGCCCGCCGGCGGTCGGCACGCCATCACGTCGCCGGGCTTCTACCGGCGGTGGATCGGCACCGTCACCAGGCACCGGGTGGCCGCCGTCCTTGCCACCTTCGTCACCCTGGGCGTCGTCGCGATTCCGTTCTTCTCCATGCAGACGACACTGGTGCAGACCCCCGCGCAGGGCACCACCCAGGCCCGGGCCGAACAGCTGCTCGCCGACGGATTCGGGCCCGGGTTCAACGGACCGCTCACCATCCTGTTCGAGGGCGCGGACTCGACCGCCCAGGCCGGACACGCCGCGGAGTCGATCGCCGGAATGACCGACGTCGCGATGGTCACCCCGCCGATCCCCAGCGCCGACGGCGCGGCCGCCCTGCTGACCGTCATCCCGCAGTCCGGGCCGACCAGCGAGGCCACCGAGCAGCTCGTGCACGACCTGCGGGAGGTGCTGCCGACCGTCACCGCTGGCGTGGACACCTACGTCACCGGGGCCACCGCGGTCAGCGTCGACGTGGCCGCCGCGCTGAACGATGCGCTGCCCGTCTACCTGGCGCTGGTCGTCGGTCTGGCCGTTGTGCTGCTGGTGCTGGTCTTCCGTTCGATCCTGGTGCCGTTGGTCGGTGTGCTCGGCTTCCTGCTCACCGTCGGCGCCGCACTCGGTGCCACCGTGGCGGTGTTCCAGTGGGGCTGGCTTGCCGACCTGGTCAATCTGGACGGCACCGGCCCGCTGATCAGCCTGACCCCGATCATCCTGATCGGCATCCTGTTCGGGCTGGCCATGGACTACCAGGTGTTCCTGGTCTCCCGGATGCACGAGGCACACGCCCACGGCGCCCGTCCGCTGGACGCGATCCGCACCGGCTTCCGGCAGGCGGCTCCGGTGGTGGTGGCCGCCGCGGCGATCATGTTCTTCGTCTTCGCCGGCTTCGTGCCGGCCGGCGACGGACCGATCAAGTCGATCGCGTTCGCGCTGGCTGTCGGCATCGCGGTCGACGCCTTCGTGGTCCGGATGATCCTGGTGCCCGCGACCCTGGCCCTGCTCGGCGAGCGCGCCTGGTGGCTGCCGAAGTGGCTGGCCTGGCTGCCCACGCTGGACGTCGAGGGCGCCGGGCTGGAGCGGCCGGCGTCCCGACCACAGACCGGCGGAACGCCGGAGCTGGTGGGCGCCGTGCGGTAGGGCCGCGCTGGATGGCGACCTCGCAATCTCGGCCGACTACTCTGACGAAAGCACTTCTGAGTCAACCCCCAATAGCTGGAGCTTTCATGAGCACGAACGGTGGTCGTATCCCCGACGGGCCGGAGGGCGTGCAGACCCGTCTGCTGTACGAGCTGGAGACTGTGGTCGAGGAAAATCTCAACCGGCACCTGGCCATCGCCAAGGACTGGATGCCGCACGACTACATCCCGTGGAGCCGGGGCCGCGACTTCGCTTTCCTGGGCGGCGAGGACTGGGTCCCCGAGGACTCGCCGCTGGATCCGGTGGCCAAGACCGCGATGGTGGTCAACCTGCTCACCGAGGACAACCTGCCCTCCTACCACCGGGAGATCGCGACGCGGTTCGGCCGCGAGGGCGCCTGGGGCAACTGGGTCGGCCGGTGGACAGCCGAGGAGGGCCGGCACGGCATCGCGCTGCGGGACTACCTCGTGGTCACCCGCGGTGTCGACCCGGTCAAGCTCGAGGCCCTTCGGATGGAGCACATGACCGCGGGCTACGACTCCGGCGAGAAGACGATGCTGCAGGCGGTCGCCTACGTCTCCTTCCAGGAACTGGCGACCCGGGTGTCGCACCGCAACACGGGCGCGTCGACGGGATGTCCGGTGGCCGAGCAGCTGCTCGGCCGGATCGCGCAGGACGAGAACCTGCACATGATCTTCTACCGGAATCTGGTGGCCGCCGCGCTGGACCGGGCCCCGGACGAGACGATGTGCGCGATCCGGGACGAGGTGGTCGGGTTCACCATGCCGGGTGCGGGGATGACGGACTTCCAGCGCAACTCGGTGACGATCGCCAAGGCCGGCATCTACGACCTGCGGCTGCACCACGACGCGGTGTTGATGCCGGTGATCAAGTTCTGGAAGGTCTTCGATCGGGACGACTTCGGCCCGGCCGGCGAGCAGGCGCGCACCGAACTGGCCGAGTTCCTCGGCCAACTGGACGCACAGGCCAGCCGGTTCGTGGAGCAGCGGGATCGGCTGCGGGCCCGGGAGGCGGCGCGCGCCGCCAGGTGGCCGATCTGGTCATCTGACC
>JBIOVW010000937.1:0-5273 GCA_044867945.1 Nakamurella sp.
GGCCATCGGCGAGCGCTCCGACCGCAGGCCGGGCGTGGCGCCGTCCTCGGCGGCGGTGACGAGGGCGACGACCGGGGCGGTGATCGGGGCGGCCATCTCTTCGTCGTCCTGTTGGGTGTACTCGGGCTCGCTGCCCACACCGACATCGCCGGCCAGCGGACCGGTGTCGGCGCCCGACGTCCCGGTGCCCACGAGGATGCCCGACGAACCCGCCGCCGCCAGCGAGCTGTAGGAGACACGGCGCCAGCGCTGTTCCAGATCGCGGTCCAGCACGGCCACGGCCAGGTCGGTGGGCGCGCTCGCGGCCGGGAGCGGTGGTCGCGGGGCCGCGACGCCCACCCGCTCGACCACCAGCGCGCCCCGCTGCTGCCATCCGCCCAGCCGGGTCGCGACCACCTCGTCGCTGGGGACCGGCACGCCGTCGGGCACCGCACCGTCGAAGTCGCGCTCCCCGAACAGCACCCGGTGCAGGCCGGACGCGCGGGTGTTGGCGGTCGGCGCCCACCAGGTGACGACCTGCGACTGGGCCCGGGTCAATCCCACGTACAGGTGCCGCAGCGCCTCCCCGGCCTCCTCCGCGAGCGCCTCGCCGCGGCGGCGTCCACGGCCGGGGGTGTCCGGACCGCCGATGTCCAGCACCCGCCGCCCATCCTGGTGCAGCAGCAGGATGTCGGGCGTGTCGTCCACCCAGCGGTCGAACGCGAACGGCAGGTAGACGACCGGGTACTGCAGACCCTTGCTCGCGTGCAACGTCACGACCTGGCAGGCGGCCGCGTCGGTCTCCAGGCGACGCACCCGGTCGGTGGTGATGTCCGCGCCGTCGTCGGCGCGGCGGCGGCGGAGCCAGTCGGCGAGCGCGGCGATCCCCAAATCCTCGTCCACGGCGGCGGTCTGCAGCAGCTGCCCGATGTGCCGCAGGTCGGTCAGCAGCCGCTCACCCCCGACGAGTCCCAGAACTCGCGCCGGCAAGCCGGTTTCGACACCGACGACCTCCAGCAGGGCGGCCACCCCGCGGGTGGCGAGCACCCCGGCCCAACCGGTGATCAGCACGCTGAGCTCGTCGGTCGCCTCGTCACCGCCGGTGGCCAGGTCGGCCGCCGACCGGCCGACGAACGCGGTGAGCGCCGCGGCCCGTACCCGTGGGGCCCGGTGCGGCTGCTCGAGCGCCTCCAGCAGGGTGACCCACTGGTCCGCCGCGTCCGTCCGGAACACGCTGGAACTGCCGGCGACGACGGCCGGTATGCCCACGCCGATCAGGGCCGTCTGCACCGTGCGGGCCTGCTTGTGGGTCCCGACGATCACCGCGACATGTCCGGCCCGCACGGTCTCGCCGTCGAAGGTGGCACCCGAGCCGAGCAGTTCGGACAGGTCGGACGCCAGGTCGCGGGCGATCAGCTCCCGGGCCCTGGCGATCGGGATCAGTTGGCCGGCACCGAGTCCGACGTCGTCACGACGGATCAGCCGGAGCCGGAGCGGCGCCGCGGACGGCGCGCCGAGCAGCCGCCGGCCGGGCAGCGCGGACACGACCGGCCTGACCCGGATCTCCGGGCTGCCCAGGGCCAGGTCGTGCAGCAGCACCTGCAGGGCGGCCACCAGCGCCGGATCGGTCCGCCAGTTCCGGTCCAGGGTTGCCCTGGCGTGACCCGCGGTCCTGGCCGCCGCCAGGTAGGTCTGCACGTCGCCGCCGCGGAACGCGTAGATCGACTGCTTGGGATCGCCGATCAGGATCACGGTCGCCTGCCCGGTGAAGGCGCGGTCCAGGATCTGCCACTGCACGGGGTCGGTGTCCTGGAACTCGTCGACGAGCACGAACGACCAGCGGCGCCGCATCCGGGTCCGCGCCGGCGCGTCGTCGTGTTCGAGCGCGGTGGCCAGCCGGACCAGCAGGTCGTCGTAACCGAGGATCCGTCGGTGCCGCTTGCGCTCCTCGACCTGAAGGCGGACCCGCTCACCGAAGCGCACCCGCCAGTTCGCCGGGCTCATCGGATCGGCGTCCCGCGGCTGCAACTGCGCCTGCGGGTCGTCGATCACCTTGCGCGCCAACGCCAGTGCCGTGCGGCGGTCGAAGACCGGCTCGCGTCGGGCGAACGCGCCGACGTACAGGTCGTCGACCACCTGCACGACCAGGTCGTCCAGGGTGTCGACGAGTTCGGAGTCCGGGTCGGCGTCGCCGGCCACGCCGAGTCCGGTCAGCACGAACTGGCAGAACTGGTGGGTGGTCAGGATCGTCGACGCGTCGTACCCGGCCAACGCGGCACGCAGTCGCTCCCGCCGGACGCCGACCCGGTCGTCGTCGCCGTCGGCCAGCAACGCGTGCACCGGGTCCTTGCCCGCCCGCGCCCCCGCGGGGTCGGCCAGGGCCCGTTCGGCGTGCACCAGGTGACCACGGACCCGTTCGCGCAACTCCTGGCTGGCCGCCCGGCCGAAGGTGATGACAAGCAGCTGATCGGGCCGGGCCACCCCCTCCGCGACGTACCGGGTGACGAGATCGCCGATGGCGTGGGTCTTCCCGGTGCCGGCGCTGGCCTCCAACAGGGTCGTGCCGGTGGGCAACGCACCGCAGGCATCGAACGGCGCGATCGGGTCGGCGGCCTCGATCCGGTCGCTGGTGTCGGCCGGATCCACGGTGCCGGCCCGCGGGCCACCACCGACCAACCCCGGAATCGGCGCGCTCACAACGAACCTCGCTGCTCGTGCTGCTGCAGCGGCAGCCACAACCGCGCCGCGAGGTCCGCGAACCGCTTGAGCCGGTCCTCCGGGCCTCCGGAGCCGCCGGCTGCGAGCAGCGTGTCGAACGGGGCGTCCCGACCCCACACCCGCACGTTCGCCGGATCCTGGTTCTCCCCGGGGAACTTCGGGGTCCCGGCCCAGGCGGTCGCCGCCTCCTCCCGGGCGCGGTCGGGGTCCAGACCCCGGCGACGCGCGTCCGCGTACCTCTCGCCGGACTTGAGCGGCAGCGGCAGCGGTGCGACCAGGGCCTGCTCGTAGACCTCGACCAGGTCGGCGAGCAGGTCGCGAGCCCGGTCGCCGGGCAGCGGCGAGAGGGTGGAGGACTGCGGCCGTCCGCGCTGCCCCCGGCCGACCGTCGTCGCGGTCCAGCCGCCCTGCGGATCGGTGGCCGTCAACGCGAGGAACGCCAGCCACGACTGCAGCCGCGCCCGGGCCGCCAGCTTGCTGTAGGAGATCGCGACCAGCGCGGTGCCGTGCACCCCACCGACCGTGCCCCGGAGCCGACGCCCACCGGGCAGCGCGACCGAGATGTCGAGCGTGCGGAGGGGCGCCGCCCGCAGGGGCACCGTCCGTTCCACCAGCGGCCGCACGTCGAGCAGCACCCGGTCCAGCGCCCGACCGCCGAGGTTCGCCGGCGGGAGCACCCCTCGGCGCCACTCGGCCTGCCGGCACTCGTCCTCCGGGACACCGGCCAACCGGTCCCGCAGGATGCGGTCGCCGACCCCCCACTCCTGCAGGGCGTCCAGGTCCACCGGCAGGTCGTCGGGCGGGTCCTCCTGCTCGAACGGCACCGCCACGTCGAGTCGTCGGCGCAGAAATCCCTTGGCCGGGTGCGTCAGGATCTCGATGACCGCGGTCAGTTCGACGTCGGGTGGCCGGTCGGGCATCGGTAGTGGCTCGGGCACCAGCGATGTCGCGGGACGTCGGGGGCCGGACAGGGCCACCGCCCCACCGAGCGCGACCGGATCGAAGGTGAACGGCCCGGGCCGCCCGAGGGCGCCCGGGGTCAGGGTCCGCGGGTCGAAGGGCTGCAGGGGATGGCGGATGACCACCGCCTCGCTCGCCGGGCCGCCGGCCACGGTGGCGGTGTCGTCCAGCGCGTCCAACAGTTCACCGAGCGGCACCGCGGGCGGCCGCTGCGCGCCGGTGCGTTCGTCCGCGCCCGAAAACGTGATGATCAGCTTCTCGGTGGCTGCGACGATCGCGTCGAGCATCAGCTGCCGGTCCTCGGACCGCAGATCCCTTTCCCCGCAGGCAGGTTCACGATTCAGCAGGTCGTCGCCGTCCTCCCGGACGGCCCGCGGGAACACCCCGTCGTCCAGGCCGAGCAGGCAGATCACCCGGTGCGGGACCGACCGCATGGGCATCATCGTGCACACGGTCAGCGTCCCGGTCCGGAAGTTGGCCCGGGTGGGCCGACCGGCGAAGGCGACGGCCAGCAGCGCCCTGATGTCCCCCAGCTCGAGCTCCACCTCGGTCGACCCGGCGGCGGCCGCATGCCGCTGCACCGCGGCGAGCTCGGCACGCAGTTCGGCCACCTGCCAGGACGTCCGGGGCGGCACCGAGGTCAGGCTCTGCACTGCGGTCAGCAGCTCGACGCACCACCGCGCGACCGAGCGCCGGCCGGACAGCGCGTCGATCGCGTCACCCAGCCGGGCGATCAGCTCGGCCAGCCTGCCGGCGAGATCCACGTCGGCGCTTCCTATCTCGTCCAAGGGCAGCGCGGTGTCCAGCCGGTTGCCGGGCTCGTCGGACATGCACACGCCCAGCAGGACCCGATCCAGCGCCGCCCGCCAGGTGTTCTGACCGAAGTCCGCCAGGCCGTACGGGCGGCGGTGCTCGGCGTCCAATCCCCAGCGGGCGCCCGCCGCGGCGACCCAGTCGGCCAGGGTGGTCAGCTCGTCGTCGTCGAAGCCGAAGCGGTGTCGCACCGGGGCGAATGCGGCGAAGTCGAGCACCTCGGACGCGGTGACCCGGCCATCGGCCAGGTCGAGCAGCCGCTCGAGCGCGGCCAGCAGCGGGTTGGTCCGGCGCAACGCCCGGTCGGCCAGCCGGACCCGCAGCCGGTGCGCCGGATGCCCGTCCGGCACGGAATCGAGAAGACCGAACGCACCCTGCAGCAGCGGCGCGAACGCCTCGATGTCCGGGCACATGACCAGGATGTCGGACGGGTGCAGCGTGGGGTCGTCGGCAAGCAGGCCGATGACGACGTCGCGCAGCACGTCCACCTGCCGCCCGGGACCGTGGCAGGCGTGCACCCGGATGCTGTCGTCGCCGGGGTCGACGACCGACGGGGTCGCGGGCCGGCCGTTGCCGGCCAGCCCAGTCTGCAACAACCGCAGCAGGCTGTCGGACGGCTGCCCGGCGGGGTGGCGGGTGTCGTGGTCGATGACGCCGGCGAGCACCGCCTGCATCTCCCGAACGTCGCGGCCGAGACTGGCCAGCAACGGGTGGGCGGCGGCGCCGGCGGTCGGATCAGCACGCCGCCGGACCGGCCCGCGGGCGGACGCGCGGAGTTCGCGCACCCGGTTCCAGAGCTCGGG
>JBIOVW010000938.1:0-4734 GCA_044867945.1 Nakamurella sp.
GTCGGCCGCCGCGGGGTCGCGGGCCGCGTGGGCCCTGGAGCCGGGGACTGCTCGGCGCAGCCGGGGCGAGTTCCGGACCCGGCGACGATTCGGGTGAAGGTGCCTGGGCGGCCGGAGGCTCGGTGTCCGTCGCCGGCTCCACCGCGGCCTCGGCCGCCCGCTCCGCTTCGGTAGCCGGCTCCGCCGCAGCCTCCGCAGTCGGCTCCGCCGCAGCCTCCGCAGTCGGCTCCGCCGCAGCCTCCGCCGCAGCCTCCGCCCCAATCTCCGCCCCAATCTCCGCCGCAGCCTCCGCTGCCGGCTGCGACTCGGCCTCCACCGGCCGGTCCGACGGCTGCGACGGCGCGACCGTGGGCATCGGCGCGGGAGTTGCGGCCGGGGCCACGGTCGGGATCGGCACCGGCGGCGTGCTCGGCGCCACCGTCGGCATCGGCGCCGGCCCGACCGCGGGGGCGGCGTCCGGATCGCTGTCGGCGGGCCCCGGCGAAGTGGTGGACGGGGGCGCGGTGGTGTCCGGAACGTCCGGCAGGTCAGGGATCTCGGGCAGGTCCGGCACCTCGGGGGTGGGCGCCGGCCCACCCGGATGCGGAGTGGGGATGTCCGGCGAGTCCGGCGGCGCAGGCACGCTCAGCGTGGCGTCGGCCGAGCCGTCCGAGCGCTCGTGACCGGGCTCCGCACCGGTCGGTTCGCCGAGGGTGTCGCTGTCGGGGCTCGTCGTGACGTCGTCGGGCATCGGTCGGACCCTCCTACCGCTCGAGGGAGCCGGCACACGGCTCCCGGGCGCCTCACGGCGCCCCTTCAGGTGCGTGGTCGGCGTGGCCGACATCACGTCCAGTGTGCCCTTTGCCCCCAACGCGGGCGAGAGCGGGTCCACCGCGAGGCTGGTTAGCCTGCTGGGGTGATCGAGCCTTGGCGAGCGAACCATCAGTGCGGGACGGCGGCGTGATTGTGTCGTGATCATCGGCGCCGCTGTGTGCCCTGGCCCGCCGTTCCTGGTGCCGGGGGTGGCCGAACCGTTGGCGCGGGATTCGGCGGACCTGATCGGCGCCTGTCGGCGGGCGATCCGCGGGTTGCCCGCCCCCGAGCGGCTGCTGCTGATCACTGCGGGCCTGCCCGGACGTCCGGCGCGGGTGCTTCCGTCCGGCGAACCCATGGCCCGCGATCCGTTCCGTCGCCGCGATCTGAGTACACCGAACGGGGACGATGCCGGCTCCGGCGCGGTCGTCGGGGTCGGTCTGCTCGCCCGGATTCAGCCGGACGGCGTCCGCGTGCCCGTCGAGGTCGTCGAAACCGGGATGGATCCGGTGGCCGCCGGCCCGCTCGTGACCGATCGGGTGGCCGGTCGGACCAGGGTCGGCCTGCTGGTCGTCGCGGACGGGGCCGCATGTCACGGCGACCACGCGCCGGGGCGGCGGGACGATCGGAGCGCGGCGTTCGATGATGCGCTCGCGCGGGCACTGGCCGCGGGCGATCCGGCGGAGCTGCAGCGCGTGTGCGCCGATCGGGATCTCGCGGGGCAGCTGCTCGCGATGACCGATCCCCTGCTCGTCCTGGCGCTGGTGACGGCCGCCGACCCGCCGACGTCCGCGAAGCTGGTCCACCGGGCGGTTCCGTACGGCGTCGGCTACCTGGTCGCGTCCTGGCACTGGACCGAGCGATGACCTCTCGACTGGTTGTGGTCGCAGGCCCCACAGGTACCGGGAAGTCCGAACTGGCGCTGGAGTTGGCCGAGCGGCTGGACGGGGAGGTGGTCAACGCCGATTCGATGCAGCTGTACCGGGGGATGGACATCGGCACCGCCAAGCTCCCGCCGGCGCAGCGGCGCGGGGTGCCGCACCACCTGCTCGATGTGCTCGAGGTCACCGAGGTGGCGACCGTCGCCGCCTACCAGCGCGACGCCCGGGACGCCATCGAGAACATCCTCGCCCGTGGCCGGACGCCGCTGCTGGTCGGAGGGTCTGGCCTGTACATCAGGGGGGTGGTGGACGGCATCGAGTTCCCGGCCACCGACCCGGCCGTCCGCGCGCGGTGGGAGGAGGAACTTGCGCGGCTCGGCGCCGCGACGTTGGCCAGCCGGTTGGCGGCGCTGGATCCGGCGGCGGCGGCGGCGATCGGCCCGGCGAACGGACGCAAGATCGTCCGCGCACTGGAGGTGATCGAGCTGACCGGACGGCCGTTCAGCGCGACCATGCCCCGTTACGGGGCGCCGGCGTACGACGCCGTGCAACTGGTCCTCGACCGGGAGGCCATCGCCCTGGACCAGCGGCTGGAGCTGCGCGTACGGCGGATGGTCGACGCGGGACTGCTCGACGAGGTCCGCACCCTGCAGGCGCAGGGTTTGCGCAGGGGGGTGACGGCGTCCCGGGCGCTGGGGTACGCCCAGTTCCTGGAGGTGCTGGACGGAACGCCCGGAGATCCACGAGCGGTCGAGCGGGCGATCCTCGCCACGACGCAGGCGACCCGGCGGTTCGTCCGGCGTCAACGGTCCTGGTTCCGGCGCGACCATCGGATGATCGCGCTGGCCGCGGACCGGCCCGATCTGTTGGACCGCGCGCTGGAGGCGGTCGCCGCCGCGCCCGTACGCTAGTGCGATGCCAGGTCACTCGGCCGCGCCGACCTTCGTCAAGGGCCACGGCACCGAGAACGACTTCATTCTGCTGCCCGATCGTGACGACGTGCTCGACCTGACCCCGAACCGGGTGCGGGCGCTGTGTGACCGGCACGCCGGCCTGGGCGCGGACGGGGTGATCCGGGTGGTGCCCCTGCGCGACGGCGGGCCGGAGCGGTTCGACATGGACTACCGCAACGCCGATGGCACGTACGCCGAGATGTGCGGAAATGGGGCAAGGGTCTTCGCCCGGTTCCTGGTCGACGCCGGCTGGGCTGGACCCGGGCGAATCGCCTTCCGGACCCGCGGCGGCGCTCGCGTCGCACACGTCCCGGCGACCGGCGACGTGTCCATCGAGATGGGGCCGGCGACGCTTGGCGTGATCTCAGGCGCGGTGCTTCCCACCGGTGAAATCAAGGGGGTCGCGGTCGACGTCGGCAATCCGCATCTGGTGTGCCTGGCACTACCCGACGAGTCCGTGTTGGCGGCGCTGGACCTGACCCGGACACCCGGCTTCGACGGGGAGGTATTCCCGAACGGGGTGAACGTCGAGTTCGTCACCACTCTCGGACCGGACGCAGTGGCGATGCGCGTGCACGAGCGCGGCGTGGGGGAGACCCGGTCCTGCGGCACCGGCACGGTGGCAGTGGCGGCCGCGTACCTGGCCTCGGTCGGTCGTGCCGATGGCCGGGTGCGGGTCCGCGTGCCCGGCGGATGGGTGGTGGTTGACATCACCGCGGGTGGCTCGACGCTCACCGGGCCGGCGGTGATCGTCGCGTCCGGTTCCGTCGACGCCGCGTTCTGGTCTGCCCACCGCTGAGTTCGCCCACCGAAAAAGAACGGAAATCCGTGCCGCCGCCGTGGCAGGCTGGACCCGGAAGCGAGAAAAGACGAACAAAGAGGGTTCAACTGTGCGAGTACAGCCCACACACCACGACGGTGCCGGGGGCGCGCCCATCCTGATCGAGGACGACCTGATCGATCTGGATCCAGCCATCGACACCCAGGGCGAGCGCGACCTGGCCGACCGGGCCGCGCTGCGCCGCATCGTCGGATTGTCCACCGAACTCACCGACATCACCGAGGTCGAATACCGCAAGCTCCAGCTCGAACGGGTCGTCTTGGTCGGCGTCTGGGCGGGCGCGTCGTCGACCGCGGTGGCCGCCGAGGAGTCGATGGCCGAGCTTGCCCGGCTCGCCGAGACGGCCGGCTCCGTCGTCCTGGAGGCGGTGATGCAGCGGCGCAGCCATCCGGACAGCGCCACCTACGTCGGTTCGGGCAAGGTCGTCGAACTGAAGGAGATCGTCGAGGCGACCGGCGCGGACACGGTGATCTGCGACGGCGAACTGACGCCCAGCCAGCTGCGCAACCTGGAGGAGAAGCTGCGGGTCAAGGTCGTCGACCGGACGGCGCTGATCCTGGACATCTTTGCCCAACACGCCCGGTCCAGGGAGGGCAAGGCGCAGGTCGAGCTGGCCCAGCTGAACTACCTGGTTCCCCGGCTGCGGGGCTGGGGCAGCGCCCTGTCCCGGCAGCGGGGTGGTCGCGTCGCCGCCGGCGCCGGCATCGGCTCCCGAGGTCCCGGCGAGACGAAGCTCGAGATCGACCGACGCCGGATCCACAAGCGGATCTCCCAGTTGCGCGCCGATCTGAAGGACATGCGCCGGGTCCGCGACACGAAGCGCTCCCAGCGCCTGGCGAACGCGGTGCCCGCGGTATCGATCGCCGGGTATACCAACGCCGGCAAGTCCTCGCTGCTCAACCGGCTCACCGACGCCGGGGTGCTGGTGGAGGACGCCCTGTTCGCCACCCTCGACCCGACCACCCGACGATCCCGGACGGCGGACGGCCGTATCTACACGCTGACCGACACCGTCGGGTTCGTCCGGCACCTGCCGCACCAGTTGGTGGAATCGTTCCGATCCACCCTCGAGGAGATCGCCGACTCCGACCTGCTGCTGCACGTCGTGGACGGTGCGGACGAGAACCCGGAGGCGCAGGTCACGGCGGTGCGAGAGGTGCTCGGCGAGATCGACGCGCTGTCCGTGCCGGAGATCATCGTCGTCAACAAGATCGACACCGCAGACGAGATGACGCTCACCCGGCTGCGGCACGCGCTGCCCGGTGCG
>JBIOVW010000939.1:0-29227 GCA_044867945.1 Nakamurella sp.
AACACCCAGATCCTGCCACCGGCCACCGGGCCCGACCCGGAACAATCCGGGAACCGGCCGGCCGCTGGCATGCTCACCCGGTCGCTGACCGACCGGGTCAGCGCCGGGGTCAACCCGGTGAACGGGAACCTGCTGCTCACCCAGAACCTGCTGAACCTGACCGGCATCGGACATGGCGTGAACATCAACGTGCGAAGGGCTGGTCCGCTTATGTGCTCGCCCTCATGGTCGGCGTCGTCGGATCTTCGTCAGGCGTGATAACCCTGCCTTGGGTTGGGTGCTGATTGGTGCGGCACTCCTCGGCACTCCTCGGCCTAGTCGGATGGGGAGTGTTTCTCCGCGCCAAACGCAGAGACGGAACTTCGAAGGATTGAGTAGTAGGAGAAGAGACGCAAGTGGCTTCACAATGGTCCTGGCTTGAGCGGTATCCCCGGCTGCATCGCTTTTCTCGGCGTGTGTTTCCTCGTGAGTCTGGGACGGAGCCGGCGTCGTCGTGGAGAAGAAGTACATTGAGCCCTTCTCTGGACAAACTATCGTTTCGACCGGTACAGGGGGTTGCCCCTGCCGCTGGCACAACGCGTGAACGCTGGATCGTCACCGTCCGAGATTCTGCGGGCGCAGATCACAATGTAAATGCGGGCAACCGGCAATGGGACGGCTGTGCGGTCGCTGACAGAATATCGGCTCAGCGGCCGCTCTTCGCCATATCGGCATGAAGGAGTACCCTGGACCTCTCGGTTCCGGACCACTGTCACGATTCCTGCATAGAACCTGATGCGTTCTTTTCTTCGAGCGGATCACGTCACGATGCGTCCTGGTGAGTAGGTGACGAGAAATGTTCAAGGCCGTCTTCCAGCCGTGACGGTCCGGATGAGGTGGTACCGTCGGCGGCTCACTGGGGCAGGGTTGCTGCAGGACGAGGTGGACCAGATCCGCCCCCTGTTCGACTGGGCCACACCGACCGCAACCACACTAAGCCGGCGCCACCCGCTGCCCTGATGGTGCGCCGTCAAAAGGTGAGGCCGAACACCCTGTGCGGTGCGGTGTCAGGTCTTGCTGAGCATCTTGGGAGGACGGTGACGCAGGGCCGGAAGTCCCAGTCGCCGACCCGGGCCCTACCTGGCGGGTGGGCTCGACGTCATGCCCCTGCTCGCACCGGAAGGCCGGGTGCACCTGGCCGCCGCAGCCGGATGCGCGAACTCGATCGGCGGCCGGATCGGTCCGGGTGCGGTGCGCCGGGAGACTTGATCGGAATCGAATTTGCCGGCGCTCTACCGCAACGCGTCGTCGATCCGGGCCAGCAGCCGGGTCTTCGGCTGCGCGCCGACGATCATCTGCACCGGTTGGCCGGCCACGAACAGGATCAGCGTCGGTAACGACATCACCCGGTACCGGGCGCCGGTGAGCGGATTCGCGTCGTAGTCCATCGACCGGACGGTGAGCGCCCCGGCCCGTTCCTCGGCGATCTTCGCCAGCACCGGCGCGATCATGTGGCACGGCGCGCACCACTGGGCCCAGAAGTCCACCAGCACCGGCCCGGGCTGGGCCAGCACGTCCCGTTCGAACGATTCGTCGGTGACCGGGGGCACCAGCGCCGTCTGCGTGATCATTCGTCCTCGTCTCCGTTGATACCCAGTGGTGCCCGGCAGCCGACGACATCGCGCGCGGCGGCCGCCGCCTGACGGGTCAGCAGGGCGGCGCGGATCGCCTGCAGCCGCTCGATCTGCGCGTCGACCTCCGCCAGCTTGCGCGAGTACATGTCGAACGAATCGGCGCACGAGTCGGACGCGTCGTGCCCGGCCCGCAGGCACTCGACGAACGGCCGGGTCTCCTCCAGGCTCAGCCCCTCCGCCTGCAAGGACCGGATCTCGGCGACCACCCTGACGTCCTGCTCGCCGTACTCGCGGTAGCCGTTGGCCGACCGACCTGCGTCGAGCAGCCCCTGCGACTCATAGAAGCGCAGCGCCCGGGTTGTCGTCCCGGCCCGCCGCGCGGCCTCACCGATCCTCATGCCAGTGACGGTAGACATTGACCCGCGCGTCAACGCAAGTCGTTCATGACGACCCGGTCGCGCGAACGAGGCACGATGACCCGGTGACCGCCGACCTGGACGACCTGCTGGCCACCGCCCGGGTGTTCGCGCTGCCGATGGTCCACCGATTCCGGGGGGTCACGGTGCGGGAGGGCGTGCTGCTGCACGGCCCGGCCGGCTGGGGGGAGTTCGCGCCGTTCCGCGACTACCCGGACGAACAGTGCGTGCCCTGGCTGCGGGCGGCGATCGAGTCCGCCACCGTCGCCTGGCCCGAGCCCCGTCGTCGGCAGGTGCCGGTGAACGTCATCGTCCCGGTCGTCGACCCGGTCACGGCGGGGCGGCTGGTGGCCGAGTCCGGCTGTTGCACCGCCAAGGTCAAGGTCGCCGACCGGGGCACCGACCTGGCCGCGGACCTGGCCCGGGTCGCCGAGGTCCGCCGGACCCTCGGCCCGGCCGGACGGATCCGGATCGACGCGAACGGCGCCTGGTCGGTCGCCGAGGCGGTGCACGCGGTCGCGCGGCTGGACGAGGCCGCGGCCGGACTGGAATACGTCGAGCAACCCTGCCGCGACCTGGCCGAACTCGCCGAGCTCCGTCCCCGCATCCGCCCGGGGATCGCAGCGGACGAGTCGATCCGCCGGGCCGACGATCCGCACGCCGTGCGGCTGATCGACGCGGCGGACGTCGCCATCGTCAAGGTGGCCCCGCTCGGTGGCGTGCGGGCCGCGCTGCGGCTTGCGGAGGAGGCCGGCGTGCCCGCCGTGGTGTCGTCCGCGGTGGACAGCGCGGTCGGATTGGCCGCCGGGGTCGCCCTGGCCGCCGCCCTGCCCGAGTTGCCCTACGCGTGCGGGCTTGGCACCGGGGTCCTGCTGGCCGCCGACGTGGTCGGGGCACCGCCGCGACCGATGCACGGGTTGCTCCCGGTGCTCGACAGGGCGCCAGAGCCGTTGCTGATCGACGAGGTCACGCCCGACGCCGACCGCACCGCGTACTGGATCGATCGGCTACGCATAGTGGCCGCGATCATGCGGAGCGGGACTAAGGTCACTGGTCGGGGCGACGGGGTCGGGGCATGATCGAGCCATGACCGAGAGCCTTGCCCCCGTGACCGAGCTGACCCTCGACGCCTGCTGGGATCTGCTCCGTCGTCATCAGTTCGGCCGGCTGGCGCTCACCGTGGGGAACGAGCCGGAGATCTTCCCGCTCAACTACGTGGTACAGGACGACACGCTGGTGTTCCGCACGGCACAGGGCACGAAACTGGCTGCACTCACGGTGAACGACATGGTGGCCCTGGAGATCGACGGCTTCGATCAGCGGACCGGCTGGAGCGTCGTGGTGAAGGGCCAGGCGCACCCGGCCGAGTGGGGCGCGGACTTCGACCGGGCCGACCACGCCGGGCTGCGGACATGGGTGGCCACCCGCAAGCAGGTCCTCGTGCGGATCGTGCCCAAGCGCGTCACCGGACGCAGCTTCCTCTTCGGGCCGGAACCGGACTCGGCCTGATCAACGCCTGATCACAGCCTGAGCCCGTAGATCGGGTCAGAACGAGGCGGCCGCCGGCAACGGCATGTCGTCGCCCAACCGGTGGCGGGCGACGAACCTGAACCTGTCGCCGCGGAAGACCGACCGGGTCCACTCCACGATCCGCCCGTTTTCGTCCCACCCCGTGCGGTGTACCAGCAGCATCGGCAGCCCGGTGTCGACGGCCAGCAGCGAGGCCTCCACCGGGTCGGCCAGGGCGGTTTCGACGACGTCCTCGACGGTTGCGATCTCGAGCCCGAACACCTCCCCAAGCGTCCGATAGAGCGATCCACGCAGCTCCAGTTCGCCCGCGAGATCGGGCAACGGTGCGGGCAGATGCGCGATCTCATGGGCGATCGGCTCCTGCCCCGCGGTGCGTAGCCGCTCCACGCGATGGAACGACGTGCCCGGGACGATCCCCAGGCGCCGAGCCACCTCGGCATCCGCCGGCTGCTCGGAGATCGCCAGCACCACGCTGCCCGGCCGCCAGCCCTCCTCCTGCAGATCCTGGGAGAACGAGGTGAGTTGCCGGACCTGCATGAGTTTGGGCTGCGCGACGAACGTGCCACGGCCCTGCGTCCGTTCCAGCCGGCCGTCGACCACCAGCTCGGCGATCGCCTGGCGCACCGTCGTGCGTGACGTCGCGAATCGCTCGGCCAGGTCCCGCTCGGTCGGGACCGCCGAACCGGGGCCCAGCCCGGCGATCAGCTGAAGGATCTCGTTCTTCACCCGGTAATACTTCGGAACCTTCAGCAAGGCGGGCCCTCCGACGCGGCGAGGTGATCGACTTGCCCAGCCTAACAGAATTGGACTAGACCACTCAACCACGCGGCGAACTTGGACGTGACCTACATTACATCCGCCGAACCTCTTGACGGAAGGATTGGTCTATGCCAATCTGTCTGCAGCGAGTTGGTCTATACCAATTCACTCACGTTCCAGCCAGCTCCACGCCGCACCGATCGTCCGAGATACGGCCGATCAGCACCCACCAGGAGGACTGAACCTTGCGAGGTCACCGCTGATGAGCACGACCACGGAGAAGAAGAAGTCAGGGCTTCGCATCCCCGGCTTCGCGCAGCTGCAGCGCCTCGGCAAGAGCCTCATGCTGCCGATCGCGCTGCTGCCCGCCGCTGGCATCCTGCTGCGGCTCGGCCAGGATGACCTGCTGGGCGGCATCGACGTCCCGGTGATCGGCCCGTTCTTCGATGCCATGAGCGCGGCCGGCGGGGCGGTGTTCGCCAACCTGCCGCTGCTGTTCGCGATCGGCGTGGCGATCGGCTTCGCCAAGAAGGCCGACGGCTCCACCGCGCTGGCCGCGGCCGCCGGATACCTGGTCATCGCGGCGGTCTTCAAGACCATGTCACCCGTCGTCCTGGAGGGCGTCGTCGACGTGGCCGGCGCCCAGGCCCAGATCAACTACAGCGTGTTCGCCGGCATCCTGGTCGGCCTGGTCTCCGCGGTGCTCTTCGACAAGTACCACACCATCCAGCTGCCCTCGTATCTCGGCTTCTTCGGTGGCCGCCGCTTCGTGCCGATCGTGGTGTCGGTCGCCTGCCTCATCCTGGGCTTCGGGCTGAGCTACTTCTACCCGATCTTCGACGCCGGCCTCACCTCGGTGGGCGAGTTCATCGGTGGCGCCGGGGCCTTCGGAGCCTTCACCTACGGCTTCGCCAACCGCATGCTGATCCCGATCGGCCTGCACCACATCCTCAACACCTACGTGTGGTTCATCTACGGCGACTACCAGACCCCGGCCGGTGAGGTCGTCACCGGTGAGCTGACCCGGTTCGCCGCCGGCGACACGACCGCGGGCCTGCTGACCTCCGGCTTCTACCCGATCCTGATGTTCGGCCTGCCGGCCGCCGCGCTGGCCATGATCCATCTGGCGCACCCGAAACAGAAGAAGGTGGCCTTCGGCATTCTCGGCGCGGCCGCGATCACCGCCTTCCTCACCGGCGTCACCGAGCCGCTCGTGTTCGCCTTCATGTTCGTGGCCTTCCCGCTGTATCTAGTGCACGCGGTGCTCACCGGCCTGTCGCTGGCCATCGCGTACCTGCTGGACATCCACCTCGGGTTCTCGTTCTCCGCGGGCCTGATCGACCTGCTGCTGTACGGCACTGCCCCGGCCGCGCACAACGTCTGGCTGCTCCTCGTCATGGGCGCGGTCTTCTTCGTCGTCTACTACCTGCTGTTCCGCCTGGCGATCAAGTGGTGGAACATGCGCACCCCGGGCCGCGAGCCGGATGAGGAGTTCGAGGCCGAGCAGGCCGCGAACCTCACCGACGAGGGCGCCGGTGGCGGGTCCGGTGGCGTCGCGACCGCGGTCAGGGCCAACACCAAGGCCGAACAGTTGATCGCCGCGTTCGGTGGTCGGGAGAACCTGGTCAACGTCGATGCCTGCATCACCCGGCTGCGCATGGAGGTCGCGGACAAGGGCCAGGTCAACAAGGCGCGGCTGAAGGCGCTGGGAGCCGCAGGCGTGATCGAGGTCGGCAACAACGTGCAGGCCATCTTCGGCACGCAGGCCGAACGGCTCAAGGGCGAGATCAACGACGCCCTGGCCGGTCCCGCCCCGGTCGCCGTGGCCGCCCAGCCCGAGCCCGAGCCGGCGCCCGCCGAGCCGGCCCCGAGCGCCGCCGTGGTGACGCCGACCGGCGCCAGCACCCCCGTTCTCGCTCCGGTCCAGGGTCGGGCCGTGCCGATCGCACAGGTTCCGGATCCGACGTTCGCCCAGGGCATCGTCGGCCACGGCGCGGCCATCGACCCGCCGCGCGAGATCGTCGACGCGGTCGCCCCGATCAGCGGCACGGTGCTGCAGATGCTGCCGCACGCGTACATCATCCTCAGTGCCGACAACGTGGGGGTGCTCGTCCACCTCGGCCTGGACACCGTCCAGCTCAAGGGTGAGGGCTTCACCGCGCACGTGCAGCAGGGTGACAAGGTCGAGGCCGGCCAGCGCATCATCACCTACGACGTGCCGTCGGTGGTCGCGGCCGGTCGCAACCCGATCATCCCGATCGTCGTGATGGACAAGAAGCCGGAAGACATCGTGTTGGGCGACGTGATCAACGTCGGCGGTCAGGTGACGTCCGCGCAGGAGATCTTCACCGTCAATCACTGAACCACCAGGTGCCGCGCCGCCGGATCGGGCGATCCGGCGGCGCGCACCACCGTGCACGCGTTCCACCACAAGCACTGTCGACCAACGATGGAGGAATCCCATGGAAATCGTCATTCTCCCGGACACCCAGGCGATCGGTTCGCTCGCCGCGGACGCCATCACGGACCTGTTGCAGCGCAAGCCGAACGCCGTTCTCGGCCTGGCCACCGGCTCCTCGCCGCTGGCCATCTACGACGCGCTGACCGAGCGCTGCGCCGCCGGAAAGGTGTCGTTCGCCCAGGCCCGAGGATTCACCCTCGACGAGTACGTCGGGCTGCCCGCGGATCACCCCGAGACCTATCGGAACGTGATCAACCGGGACTTCGTGTCCCGCGTCGACTTCGCCGAGGGCGCCGTCCAGGGCCCGGACGGGCTGGCCGCCGACATCCCCGCTTTCTGCGCGTCCTACGAGGCGGCGATCGTCGAGGCCGGCGGGGTGGACCTGCAGATCCTCGGCATCGGCACGGTCGGGCACATCGGCTTCAACGAGCCGGGCTCCTCGTTCGCCTCGCGGACCCGGATCAAGACGCTGACAAAGCAGACCCGGATCGACAACGCCCGCTTCTTCGAAGGCGACGTTGAGGCGGTGCCCACGCACTGCCTGACCCAGGGCCTCGGCACGATCATGTCCGCCCGGCACGTCCTGCTGGTCGCCACCGGGACGCAGAAGGCCGAGGCGGTGCACCACATGGTCGAGGGCGCGGTGAGCGCGCTGTGGCCGGGGACCATCCTGCAGCACCATCCGCACGTGACCGTGCTGCTGGACGCCGCGGCGGCGAGCCGGCTGCAGCTGGCGGACTACTACCGCGAGACCTACCGGGCCAAGCCGGCCTGGCAGGGCATCTGACCATCCTTTGAAGTCGATCATGGGGCGCTGCCTGCCGAGTGCCGGCGTGTCGCGGAAAGTGTCGGGGCGTCGCCGGCAGCGCCCCATGATCAACAGCATCAGTTGCCGGACCCGAGAGCCGAAGGATCCCACCCATGTTGATCACCGCTGACACCGTCGTCACCGGAGCGGAGCTGTTCCGGCCAGGTTGGATCGAGATCGCCGACGGCCGGGTGCTCGGGGTGGGGGCCGGTGCTCCGCCCCGCCCCGCCGACCACATGCTGGGCGCGGTCACCGTCGTGCCCGGATTCGTGGACATGCACGTGCACGGTGGCGGGGGAGGGGCCTTCCCGGAGGCCACCGTGGCCGGGAGCGAGGCGACGGTCGAGCTGCACCGCCGGCACGGCACCACGACGATGATCGCCTCGCTGGTCACCGCCCGCCCCGCCGAGCTGCTCAGGCAGGTCGGCGTGCTGGCCGAGCAGGTGCAGGACGGTCTGATCGACGGCATCCACCTGGAGGGGCCGTGGCTGTCCGAGCACCGGTGCGGCGCCCACGAAATGTCCGCCCTTCGTGACCCGGGCCCGGCCGAGCTCGACCGGGTGCTGGCCGCGGGCGGCGGCGCCATCCGGATGGTCACCCTCGCGCCGGAACGGGCCGGCGGGCAGGACGCGATCCGGCGGATCGTGGACGCCGGGGCGGTGGCCGCCGTGGGTCACACCGACGCCACCTACGAGCAGGCGCTGGCCGCCATCGACGCCGGTGCGACCGTCGGCACGCACCTGTTCAACGCGATGCGGCCGGTGCACCACCGCGAGCCGGGTCCGGTGATCGCGCTGCTGGAGGACCCGCGGGTGACCGTGGAGATGATCACGGACGGAGTGCACCTGCATCCGGCGCTGTACCGGGACGTCACGGCGAACGTCGGCCCCGACCGGGTCGCGCTGATCACCGACGCGATGGCCGCGGCCGGCATGGCCGACGGGGCCTACCGGCTGGGATCACTGTCCGTCGACGTGCGCGACGGGACGGCCAGGGTGGCCGGCACCGAGACCATCGCCGGCAGCACCGCGACCATGGAAAAGGTGTTCCGGTTCGCGGTCACCCACAGCGGGCGGCCGCGCGACGAGGCGCTGCTGACCGCCGTTCGTCAGGCCTCGGTCAACCCGGCCCGGGCGGTCGGCCTGCCGGACCCCCGTCTGGTCCCGGGTGCCGCGGCGGATCTGGTCGTGCTGGACGCCGACCTAGGCGTCACCGGGGTGCTGCACCGAGGGTCATGGGCGGTTCAGCCGGCGTTCACCGCCTGATCGCGGTCCCGGCCTCACTTGTGGGTGATGACCTTGTTGGTGATGACCTGGGTCGTCGTCCGCGGTTCCTCCTGGTACTCGGGTATCCCGATGCGCGGTTGGACCGCGGACTTGGCGAGGTCGCGCCAACGGTCCGCCTCGGCCTCGCCGCCGGTCCCGGCCTTCATCAGATTGACGATCGTGCGCAGCCGGTCGGCCGAGGCGTTGTTGCATTCCTTGACCGTCATGTCGAAGAAGTCCTTGAACGTGCTGTTCTTGCTGGCACCCGTGTACGTGCCGACGCCGATGCTGATGCGGTAGGTCCAAAGGTTCGTCTGCGACTTGTGGTCCAAGGATGAGGCGTACTCGCTGAAGGCCGCTGCGGCCAGCGCCCATCGGTTCGGCCCGTCCGGACTCTTGTTGAACCCGTCCATCGGGCCGATCAGCTTGGTGATCTCCTTGACCGTGGCGGCCGAGATCCTGCCCTTCTGGTCGCGGAGCGAGTTCTCGATCGACCGGATCGTGAGGTTGATCGACGGGTACCCGCACAGCCGCTTGATGTCCTTTTCGTCGAACGGGCCCTTGGTGACCGGGTTGACGAACGCCACGTTCTCCTCGAGAAGCATCCGCACCTGGCTGACGTCCTGCGCCTGGCCGGTGGAGTCGATGAACACCTGGTCGCTGCTGATGCCGATCTCGAAGTACTCCGGGATCTTGACGTGGGAGGCCAGCAGGCTCTTGTAGACCGTGTCGTCGGTGGCCTCCGCGATCGCCTTGGTCAGTTCGGTGTAGATCTCGGCACTGAGTGACGTCGAATCCAGCAGCACGTCATTGTGTTTCAACATCAGAAGCTGCAGGTCCTCGATCTCGTCGTCGGTCAACGCGGATCCGGCGATGCGTGCGATGAATCCCTTCAACGCCCCGACGAACGGCGAGTCCCCGCGCATCTTGCGGAGGAAGCCCTTCTCCTCGTCGTACTGGTCCAGGACGAGTTGCAGGCGATTGCGGTCCAGGCGCTTGCGGTCCACCTCCTTGATGTGCTTGATCTCCACCTTCCGGTCATACAACTTCCGCCGGTCCTCGATCTGCGAGGAGGTCAGCAGGGGAGGGAACTTGTCGAGCCAGTTCGCCAGGATCTGCTTGGCCAACTCGGACGGGAGCGCCTTCAATCGCCGATCCAACGGCAGCTCGGCGTAGCCGTTGAGATCGGTGCGCACCACCTTCCCGGTGTCGGTGAGGGTCACCACCGGATTGGCCGGACTGCCCGGATTCTTGTCGATGAGCAGCGTCACGACGACGGTCTCGAAGAAGAGCTTCTCGGGTCCGCTGGGTGTGACGGTCAGCAGGTACGGGACCGGGTCGTCACCGCGGATGCATTTGCTGCCGCCGGCCTCCTCACCGCCGAGGGCGGCGAAGTCCCGGACCCGCCGGATGACGGCGATCCGGGGCGCCGGGTCCGCGGCGGGCTCGGGGTTGCCCGCTGCGGGCCGGTGGGCGTGCACCCGGCCGGCCACCGGAATCGACTGATCGGGCACGGACGGCGCCTGGATCGGCGTCCGCCGGGTGGGCTCTGGGTCGCTGGCCGGCCCCGGGTGCCTGGCCCGGGATGTTCCGATGGCTGCCGTCACTCCTTCACCCTGGCACGTCCGCGGATGACGCACCATCGCCCGACCTGGGCTGGATCCGGCGGGCCGGCCGGCCGGCCGGGCTCGGATCGGCGGGGCGCGACGGTCACCGGCTTCGCGCGCGAGGCGGGCCGTCGGCGACAATGACCCGTTGTGTGCGTTCATCCGTGTGCCACGCCGCCAGCCGGTGACGCACCATGTCAACCATGAACCCGTCGACCGCCCTGGCCAGGGTGCTGGTCGACGAGCTGGTGACCTGCGGGATCACCGATGCGGTGCTCACCCCTGGGTCCCGCACTGCCCCGCTGTCGATCGCCCTGCACGACGCGGACGCCGCCGGTCGGCTCCGGCTGCACGTGCGGATCGACGAACGGACCGCCGGCTTCCTGGCCCTCGGGCTGGCCCGCGGATCCGGCCGTCCGGCGGTCGTCGTCACCACCTCGGGCACCGCCGTGGCGAATCTGCACCCGGCGGTTCTCGAATCCTCGCACGGCCAGGTCCCACTGATCGTGCTGTCCGCGGACCGGCCGCCCTGGCTCCGCGGCGTCGGTGCGAATCAGACCGTCGACCAGCGGGGGATCTTCGGTCCCGCGCTGCGCTGGTTCCACGAGTTCGCGGTCCCGGAGCGGCGTCCGGGTCAGCTCGCGCACTGGCGTTCGATGGTGTGCCGCGCCCGCTCGGCCGCGACGGGTGCCGGAGGAGCGCCGCCTGGGCCGGTGCAGCTGAACGTGCCGCTGACCGAACCGCTGCTCCCCGACGGCAGCACCGACTGGCCCGAGCCGCTGATCGGCCGGGACGGCCCCTGGACCGGGATTGTCGCGGACGATCGGCCGGACAATCGGTCGGTGCCGGCGCCGCGGCCGGGCGAGCGGGTGCTGTTCGTCGCCGACCTCGCCCATCCGTGGGCCGCGCCGGTCGCCGACGCCGGCCACCTGGTGGTCTCGGAGGCCGGCGGGGCGGCCGGTCGCAGCGTGCTCGCCGCCGGCCTGCAGCTGCTGTCCGTGCCGGAGTTCCTGGACGTCGCCCGACCGGACCGGATCGTCGTGCTCGGGCGGCCCACCGCTTTCCGGCAGGTGCAGGCGCTGCTGGCGGACCCGCGTGTCGTCGTCGACGTCGTCGCGCATCCCGGTGGCTACGCAGACCCCGCCGGCACCGCGCGCACGGTGGCGCCCGGCCGGCCCGATCTGACGCACCTGCCGGACCGCGAGTGGGCGGCCCGATGGCGGGACGCGGACGCCGCCGCCGGAAAGGCGGTCGCCGACGTGCTGGACGGTCTGGACCTGTCGAGCTCGCCGCGCCTGGCCCGCGACCTGATCGACCTGCTGCCCGAGCGGGCCACGCTGGTGCTCGGGTCTTCCCAGCCGCCCCGGGACGTCGCCCTGTCGTCCAGGGGCAGGGAGGGCGTCCGGGTGCACGCGAACCGCGGGGTGGCCGGGATCGACGGCACCGTTTCCACCGCGATCGGGGTGGCGCTGGCCGCTCGTCCCGGGGATGGCCCCACGGTCGCGTTGCTCGGAGACCTGACCTTCCTGCACGACCTGACCGGGCTGATGGTCGGCCCCGACGAGCCGCGACCCGACCTGACCATCGTGGTCAGCAACAACGACGGGGGCGCGATCTTCGGCACCCTGGAACCCGGCGAACCCGCCCACGCCGACGCGTTCGAGCGGGTCTTCGGCACACCGCACGGGGTGGACCTCGGCGCGGCGGTGCGGGCGCTCGGGCACCCGCACGTCGTCGCCCGAAGTCGGACCGAACTGGCGACCGCGCTGGACAACCCCGGCGGCGTGCGGGTGATCGAGGTCCGGACGTCGAGAACCGATCTGGCGCAGACGCTGTCACGGATGGCGGAGGCGGTGCGCGCCGTCGTGTAGGCCGGTCGCGACGGGTGTCCTGGTAGGGCCCTCCCGCAGCCGCGCTGATCAAACACCCACCGAACCGGACGAATCCGGCGCGAAAGTGGTTGTTGGATCAGCGCGGGTCCCCCGGGCCTGTGCTGGACCGCGCATAGAGACGTAACGGTCACCTTTGGTTCGACTGATCAGCGCGGGTCCCGTCCCCGCCCGGCACGAGAATGAGCGCCGGATCAGCGCGGCTGGGGTGACGACCGGCCGATCGTCCCGCGGTTGTCGTGCTTGAGCGACCGACCGATCACCAACCGCTGGATCTGATTGGTGCCCTCGAAGATCTGCATCACCTTGGCCTCACGCATGTACCGCTCGACCGGGAAATCCCGGGTGTAGCCGTACCCACCGAGCACCTGAACCGCGTCGGTGGTCACCCGCATGGCGTTGTCGGTGGCGACGAGTTTCGCCACTGCCGCCTCCCGGCCGAACGGCAACCCCTGATCGCGCAGCCGGGCGGCGTGCAGGTACATCGCGCGGGCGGTCTGCACCGCCGCCTCCATGTCGGCCAGCAGAAAGGCCAGGCCCTGGTGGTCGATGATCGACTTGCCGAACGTCTCCCGCTCACGGGCGTAGCCGACGGCCCGGTCCAGCGACCCCTGGGCCAGCCCGGTGGCCACCGCGGCGATCCCCAGCCGGCCGGAATCCAATGCGGCCAGGGCGATCTGCAGTCCCTCGCCCTCGGTGCCGATGCGCCGCTCGGCCGGGATCCGGGCGTCCTGGAGCCGGACCGTCGCGGTGGTGGAGCCGGTCAGCCCCATCTTGTGCTCCGGCGGATCGGCGATCAGGCCAGGTGTGTCCGCGGGCACCAGGAAGCTGGAGATCCCGGTCCGGTCGTCGGAGGTGCGGGCCATCACCAGGTAGAAGTCGGCCTGTCCGCCGTGCGTCGTCCACGCCTTCGCGCCGTTGAGCACGTACTCGTCGCCGTCCCGGCGGGCGGTCGCTCGCATCGCCGCCGGATCGGAGCCGGCCTGCGCCTCGGACAGGCAGTACGCCCCGAGCAGATCACCGGCCAGCAGCTCCGGCAGCCAGCGGGTGCGCTGCTCGTCGGTCCCGAATGACGCCAGCGGGAAGCAGCTCAGGACATGCACGCTCATTCCGACGCCGACACTCGCCCAGACCGCGCCGACCTCCTCCAGCACCTGCAGGTACACCTCGTACGGCTGGCCGCCGCCGCCGTGCTCCTCGGGATAGGGCAGGGCGAGCAGCCCGGTCTCGCCGAGCAGACGGAACACGTCCCGGGGGAACTCCTCGGCGGCCTCGTGCGCGGCGGCCCTGGGCGCCAGTTCGCGGTCGGCGATCTCCCGGGTGAGCTTGAGCAGGTCGACCGCTTCGTCGGTGGGCAGCAGGCGGCGGGCCGTCACCGGGACCCCCTTCGTCAGGTTCTGGTCTGTCCGCGACTGTACGCACGGCCGGCCGGACGCCAACCCGATCCGGTTCGGTGACGAGGTGAACAGCGCGGCGGTCCGTACCGCGGCCGGCACCGGCGCCGCGCTGATCGAAGCGTCACTTCTGCGCCGGTTTCGTCCGATTCGGTGACGTTAAGATCAGCGCGGCGGTCCGTACCCGGCCGGCACCGGCGGGGCTCTGACCGAAGGCTCGGTTGGGCGCCGGTTTTGTCGGGTCAGTGGGCATTTGATCAGCCCGGCGGCCTTTCCGCCACGGAGCCGGCCGGTGTGCGGGAGAACCGCGGAGCCGGCGCGGCCTGGACGACCCCGTCCACCTCGACCAGCGTCCCCCTGGCCACCAGGTGCGGGTGCGCGGCCGCCTCCGTGGCGGTCAGTACCGGGGTGACGCACGCGTCGGTGCCGTCGAACACCGAGAGCCAGTGCGACCGATCCGCCGATCCGAACGCCCGGGTGAACGCGGACCGCAGGACCGGCCACCCCGACCGGTCCAGCTGCGCCGGCAGCTCGGCATCGGTCAGTCCCAGCCCGGCCAGCAACGCGACGTAGAACTGCGGCTCCAACGCGCCCACGGCCACGTGCCGGCCGTCCGCGCACGGATACACGTCATAGAACGGGGCTCCGCCGTCGAGCAGGTTGGAGCCGCGCTCCGGACCCCACAGGCCGATCCCGCGCAGGGACCACATCATCTGGGACAGCAACTCGACCCCGTCGACCATCGCCGTGTCGATCACCTGACCGCGGCCGGACGAGGACCGCTCGTACAGCGCCGCCAGGATGCCCACCATCGCGAGCATGGACCCGCCGCCGAAGTCGGCGACCAGGTTGCTCGGCGGCTGCGGCGGACCACCCGCGACGCCAAGCGCGTCCAGCGTGCCGGTCAGGGCCAGATAGTTGATGTCGTGCCCGACCCGATCCGCCCAGGGCCCGGTCTGGCCCCACCCGGTGACCCGGCAATAGATCAACCCCGGCTGCCGGGCCAGGCACACATCGGGACCGACGCCCAGCCGTTCGGCCACCCCGGGCCGGAACCCGTCGAGCAGGACGTCCGCGGCATCGACCTCGGCGAGCACGGCGGCCAGTCCGTCGGCGGACTTGAGGTCTACCCGCAGGAAGGCCCGTCCGCGCAGCAGCACATCTTTCTCGGCCGGGCCGAGATCGAGCCCACCGGACGGTCTTTCCACCCGCACCACGTGCGCACCGAGGTCGGTCAGCATCATCCCGGCATGCGGAACCGGGCCGATGCCGCCCAGTTCGACGACCCGCAGACCGTCCAACGGGCCGGTCATCGGTGCACCGTCACTGTGCGGATTCCAGCGCGTCCCGGACCGGGATCATCTTGATCTGCGCCTCACGCGCCTCGGTCTCCGGATCGGAGTCGGCGACGATCCCGCAGCCGGCCATCAGCCGCACACTACGGCCGTTCACCTGCGCGCAGCGCAGCGCGATCGCGAACTCCCCGTCGCCGCGGCCGTCCATCCAGCCGATCGGGGCCGCATACCGGCCCCGGCTCATCGGTTCCAGCTCCCGGATGACCTGCCGGGCCACCTTGGTCGGACTACCACCGACCGCCGCGGTGGGGTGCAGCCGCGCGGCCAGCGCCAGCGCCGTGGGTGCGAACTCGCCGAGCCGGCCGGTGATGTCGGTGGACAGGTGGGTGAGATTGGCCAACTCCAACGGCGCGGGTCGGTCGGGGACGTCCAACTGCACGCAGGCCGGGGCAAGCACGTCGGTGACCGACCGGACCGCGTAGGCGTGCTCGGCGACATCCTTCGGGCTGTGCAGCAGGCCCGCAGCGACCGCGTCGTCGGCGTGCTCGCGCCAGGCGGTGCCGGCCAGCACGCGGGACGCGACCCGCCGGCCCTGGCGCCGAATCAGCAGCTCCGGGCTGGCGCCGACCAGGCCCTCCACGGCGAACGTCCAGCACCCGGGGTAGTCCGCGGCCAACCGCGCCAGCAGCAGCCGCTCGTCCACCGCCCGGGCCGCGGTCGCGACCAGATCGTGGGCCAGCACGACCTTGTCCAGTTCGCCCCGTCGGATCCGGTCGGCCGCGGCGGTCACCGCGCCGGCGTAGTCGGCCACCGACAGTTCGGCGTCCGCGTAGCTGACCCGGCCGGGCCGGCGGATCGGCGCGGGCACCGGCATGGCGGCGGTGGGGTGACCGACCGGACCGATCCGGGTGACGAACGTCCCGGTAGGTGACCGGCCGACGACGACCTCGGGGACGATCGCCACCGCCACGTCGTCGTCGTCGAATCCGAGGGAGACGAACGCCAGCGGGCCGGTGCCCGGTTCGCCGATCGGATCGGTGACCTGGAGGCAGGCCCTTACCTCGTCGAACCATTCCTGGATCCGGGTCGCGGCGTCCGGTCCGGTCGCGGTGAACCGGGCGTGCACGCCCCAGCCCACGAAGCCCCGATCGCCGCGCACGAAGCTCACCGATCCGGTCGGTCGGGGTAACCGGGACAGCAGCCCCTCGGACAGTTCGACCCGTCTGGTCGATGCCGAAGCCACGAGTCGGGTGGTCGGCGAGGCGGTCACGAGCGCCAACAGTAGTCGAGGGACTCCATCCGCCCGCCCGTCCTACACTTCGAGCCATGACGGCCAGCCCGGCCGCGGGCGCCGATCTCGACCCGTCCGGATCCATCCCGCCCGAGGGGGGCCGCCGGGCCTGGCACTGGGCCGCCCGGGGGATCGCGTTGGTCACCATCGCGATCACGATCATGATGGTCGCCCTCGGCATCGGCATGCGGCTCAACGACCGGGCCATCGACGAGCACCTGGGCAGCGCCACCGCGACCGTGCTCTCGGTGTCTCCGCTGCGTACCGGTGTCGAGTTCGTGGACCGGTCCGGGGTCACGGTGCGTCCCGAGGGCGGGGTGCTCTATCCGGGGCTGCTCAGCCTGGGCCAGCAGTTCCTCGTGGAGTACTCGACGGCCGATCCGCAGATCGCCCGGGTGGCCGGCCGGACGGCGTCGGTCGGCACGATCATGATCGTCATCACGCTCGGCGTCACCTATCTGATTGCCGTGCCGGTCATCTGGTGGTGTCGGCGGCGGTCCCGGCGGCCACTGTGGGGAACCCGCCATCGTGCGGGACACACCGATGTCCGGCCGCCACCCGGCTGAGCCCGCCGGCACCTCGGTAGGCTGTCCGGTCATGTTCCCCAGCTCTCGCGACCCGGGCGGACAGTTCCGGTGAACCGGGCGAATCTGGACAAGGAGCCGCACCAGGTCGCCGCAATGTTCGACGAGGTCGCGCCCCGGTACGACCGAACCAACAGTGTCCTGTCCATGGGCCGGGACCGGCGCTGGCGCCGGCATGCGGTCCGCGCGCTGCAGCTCCTGCCCGGCCAGCGGGTGCTGGACGTCGCGGCCGGTACCGCGGTGTCCACCAGGGCACTTGCGGCGACCGGCGCCTGGGCCGTGGCCACCGACTTCTCGGTGGGCATGCTCCGGGTCGCCAGGACCGGTGCCCTCGTGCCCCGGGTGGCCGGCGACGCGATGCACCTGCCCTTCGCCGATGCGAGCTTCGACGCGGTGACAATCTCATTCGGCCTGCGCAACGTCGAGGACCCGTCGGCGGCCCTGGCCGAGTTCGCCCGGGTCGTCCGCCCCGGCGGCCAGCTGCTGGTCTGCGAGTTCTCCCGACCCAGACCGGCGCCGATCCGGTGGGGCTACGGCTGGTACCTGCGCAACGTGCTGCCGGTCCTGGCCCGTCGGGTGTCCTCGAACCCCGAGGCCTATACCTACCTGCAGGAAACGATCGACGCCTGGCCGGACCAGCCCTCGTTGGCCCGGATGATCGCCCGCTCGGGGTGGACCGATGTGGTGTGGAAGAACATGACCTTCGGGGTGGTCGCCCTGCACCACGCCATCCGCCGGGCGAGGCAGCATTGACCCGGCACTGATCCGCCACCGGCCCGGCCGCGACGCTCAGACCCGGCGGTAGTGGCGGTCTGTGAAGGGTCCTACACTGTTGCCCATGAGTTCGTGAACGAATTCACAAACTCGTCGCAGGGGCCTGCCGCCGCTTCCCCCTGTCGGTACCGATCTGCCGCAATGCGGGAAGGATCCCGATGAACCTGTCGAGTCCGGTCTCGGACCCGGACACCGTGGCCGATGTCATCGTCGTCGGCGCCGGCCCGGCCGGTTCGACACTCGCCACGCACCTGGCCCGGGCCGGAATCGATGTGCTGCTGCTGGAGAAGTCGACGTTCCCGCGGGAGAAGGTCTGCGGTGACGGCCTGACACCCCGCGGCGTCAGGCAGGTGCTGGCACTGGGCATCGACGTCTCCGGGCCCGACTGGATCAAGAACAAGGGCCTGCGGGTGATCGGCGGCGGTACCAGCCTGGAACTGCCCTGGCCGGTGCTGCAGGACTTCCCCGACTTCGGCCTGGTCCGCCCGCGCCGCGACTTCGACGACCTGCTGGCCACCCTGGCCGTGAAGGCCGGCGCCCGGCTGCGGATGGCCACCTCCGTCAAGGAACCTGTCCGGGACGAGCGGACCGGACGCATCGTCGGCGTCACCGCCAGGACCGCGGACGGCCCGGTCGAGTTCCGCGCGCCGCTGGTGCTGGCCTGCGACGGGGTGTCCGCCCGGGTCGCCATCGGCATGGGCATCAACAAGCGGGAGGACCGGCCGATCGGCGTCGCGGTGCGGCGCTACTACCGCAGCGAGGCCCGCACCCACGACGACTACCTGGAGTCCCACCTCGAGCTGTGGGACCGCACCGACCCGGACCGGCCGAAGCTGCTGCCCGGATACGGCTGGATCTTCGGGCTCGGCGACGGCACCGTCAACGTCGGTCTCGGCATGCTCAACTCGTCCAAGGCGTTCGGCCGCACGGACTACCGTGCGCTGCTGCGGCGGTGGCTCGACGGCACCCCGGAGGAGTGGGGGCTGCGTGAGGAGAACGCCCTGGGCAGCATCGGCGGCGCCGGCCTGCCGATGGGGTTCAACCGCACCCCGCACTACGCCGATGGACTGATGCTGGTCGGCGACGCCGCCGGCGCGGTCAACCCGTTCAACGGCGAGGGCATCGCCTACGCGATGGAGTCCGCCGCGCTGGCCGCCGACGCGGTGCTGCAGGCGCACGGCCGGCCGGACGGTCCCAGCCGCGAGGCCGCGTTGCACGGGTACACCGCCGCCATGAAGGAGCACCTGGGCTCCTACTATCGACTCGGCGGCATCTTCTCCGGGCTGATCGGCAAGCCGGCGGTGATGAAGACCGCGACCAGGCTCGGCCTGCCGCGCAAGGACCTGATGTACCTGGTGCTCAAGGTGCTGGCCGGGCTGTACGACAGCCGCGGTGGCGACTGGGCCGACCGGGTCACCAGAGGCATGGTCAAGGCGGCTCCCAGTGTGTGAGCCGACGCGAGAAGCCGGGGGTACCGATCGATGACGAGCACGTACCTGCCCGTGGTGATCCTGCTGGTCATCGTCGCCGGGTTCGCCGTGACGATGGTGACGGTGGTCAGCGACGCCCTCGGCCCCCGCCGCTACAACCGGGCCAAGCTCGACCAGTACGAATGCGGCATCCAGCCGACCCCGTTGCCGGCCGGCACCGCCGGTCGGTTCCCGATCAAGTTCTATCTGACCGCGATGCTGTTCATCGTGTTCGACATCGAGATCGTCTTCCTATACCCGTGGGCGCAATCGGCGATCGCGCTCGGCGTCCTCGGGCTGGTGGAGATCATCCTGTTCATCGTCACGGTCGCCGTCGTCTACGCCTACGCCTGGCGCCGCGGCGGCCTCGACTGGGACTGAGCACACCGGTTCCCGGGTACGCCGCACTCCGGGAACGCCCGAATTCCGAACACCGCCGCGTTCGAGAAGGGAGCAGGATCAATGGGCCTGGAAGAGAAGCTGCCCAACGGGGTTCTGCTGACCAGCGTGGAGAAACTGGTCAACTGGACCAGGAAGGCGTCGCTGTTCCCGGCGACGTTCGGCCTGGCCTGCTGCGCCATCGAGATGATGACGACCGGGGCCCCCCGGTACGACCTTGGCCGGTTCGGCATGGAGGTGTTCCGCGCGTCACCCAGGCAGGCCGACCTGATGATCGTCGCCGGCCGGGTCAGCCAGAAGATGGCCCCGGTCCTGCGGCAGATCTACGACCAGATGGCCGAGCCCAAGTGGGTGCTGTCCATGGGCGTCTGCGCCTCCTCCGGCGGCATGTTCAACAACTACGCGATCGTCCAGGGCGTCGATCACGTGGTGCCGGTGGACATGTACCTGCCCGGCTGCCCGCCGCGACCGGAGATGCTCATCGACGCGATCCTCAAGCTGCACGCCAAGATCATGGACGAACCGCTGGGGGCCAAGCGGGCGGCCGAGACCGAGGGCCGGCGCACCGAACTGGTCGCCTCGTCGGTGCGGTACGGCAAGCTGCCGGCGCCGGTCGGCACGCCCGAGGTCAACGTCCAGGCGCTGGAAGCGGGTCGTCGATGACCGCGCCCTCCGGAACCGGGCCGACCGGCGAACCCCAGACCTCCGTCGACACGCCGGCGGAGAAGCCGTCGGGCACCACGTCCGACGCGACCCCGCAGTCCGGGGACGACCCTGCCGAGTCCAACCTTCCTGCTTCGCAGGCGCTGCACCAGCCCTCTCCGCCGGTGCCCACCACCGGCGTGGAGCGCACCGGTATGTTCGGCGTGAGCGGGTCGGGCGACACGTCCGGCTACGGTCTGCTGGTCACCGAGCCCTACACCCCGGCGCCGGCCGAGCGGCCGTATGGTGGGCCGGGAGGAACCAGCGGAGCGAGGGACGAGCGGAGCGCCGGCTCCGACCGGTCAGGACAGTTCGATGAAGTCGCCGACGCGCTGCTGGCGGCCATGGCCGAACGGTCGATCCCGCCCCTGGCCCTGCTGCAGACCACCGTCGCCAACGGCGAGATCACCTTCTACATCCACCGGGACTTCCTGACCGTGATGTTGTGGGCGGTCCGCGACGACCCGTCCCTGCGGTTCGAGCTGGCGTCCTCGATCTCCGGGGTCGACTACGGCGAGGGCGTGCCCCGGCGGCTGCACGTGGTGTACGAGCTGACGTCGATGACCTACCGCCGGCGGATCCGGCTGGAGGTCGCGGTGGACGTCGACGACGCCCATGTCCCGTCGGCGGTCGCCGTCTACCCGACCGCGGACTGGCACGAGCGGGAGATCTGGGACATGTTCGGCATCGTCTTCTCCGGGCACCCGGGGCTCACCCGGATCCTGATGCCGGACGACTGGCTCGGCCACCCGCAACGCAAGGACTACCCGCTCGGCGGCATCCCGGTGGAGTACAAGGGAGCCGAGATCGCCGCCCCGGATCAGCGGAGGGCCTACTCATGAGCGAGAACCAGGGCCGTGGGACGCGTTTCGCGGAGGACTTCCTGCCGCCGGACGAGCAGGACAGCGCGACGATCCGGCGGGCCCGCAGCACCGACACCACCGAGGGTCGGATGTTCACCGTCACCGGCGGTGACTGGGACGAGCTGGTAGCGGACAGCGACTTCGAGCACGACGAGCGGATCATCATCAACATGGGTCCGCAGCACCCGTCGACCCACGGCGTGCTCCGGCTCATCCTCGAGCTCGAGGGCGAGACGGTCGTGCAGGCCCGCTCAGTCATCGGGTACCTGCACACCGGCATCGAGAAGTCCTGCGAGTACCGCACCTGGACGCAGGGCGTCACCTTCGTCACCCGGGCCGACTACCTGTCCCCGGCGTTCAACGAGGCCGCCTATTGCATGGCGGTGGAAAAGCTGCTGGGGCTGGAGGTTCCGGCCCGCGCCCAGGTCATCCGGGTGCTGCTGATGGAGCTGACCCGGATCACCTCGCACCTGGTGGCGATCGCCACCGGCGGCATGGAGCTGGGCGCGCTGACCGGCATGACCGCCGGCTTCCGGGAGCGCGAAGAGGGTCTGCATCTGATGGAGTTCCTGACGGGTCTGCGGATGAACATGGCCTACATCCGCCCCGGCGGGGTGGCACAGGACCTGCCCGAGGGCTCGATCGACCGGATCAGCGCGTTCATCAAGATCATGGAGCAGCGGCTGCCGGAGTACGACAGGCTGCTCACCGGACAGCCGATCTGGAAGGCCCGGATGGTCGGCGTCGGCCTGCTGCCCCTCGAAGGCTGCATGCAGTTGGGCATCACCGGCCCCATCCTGCGCTCGGCCGGTCTGCCCTGGGACCTGCGCAAGACGATGCCGTACTGCGGCTACGAGACCTACGACTTCGACGTCCCGACGCTCCCCGAGGGCGACTGCTATGCCCGATTCCTGTTGCGGCTGGCCGAGATGCGGGAATCGCTGAAGATCATGAAGCAGTGCAACGAGCGGCTCGCCGAGCCGGGCCCGGTGATGGTCGGCGACCCGAAGATCGGCTGGCCGGCCCAGCTGTCCATCGGCTCGGACGGGATGGGCAACTCCCTGGAGTACATCCGCAAGATCATGGGCCAGTCGATGGAGTCGTTGATCCACCACTTCAAGATCGTCACCGAGGGCTTCCGGGTGCCGGCCGGGCAGGCGTACGTCGGGATCGAGAACCCGCGTGGGGAGCTGGGCTGCCACGTGGTGTCCGGCGGTGGGACCAGGCCGTGGCGGGTGCATCTGCGGGACCCCGGATTCGTGAACCTGCAGGCGATGCCGGCGATGGCCGAGGGTTCGATGATCGCCGACGTGGTCGCCGCCGTCGCATCGATCGACCCGGTGATGGGAGGGGTGGACCGCTGATGTCCGACACAGGGAGGGCGGGCGGATCCAATCCTCGGATCGGCGTGCCGGTGTTCCTGGACACCGGCGCGGTCTTCGACGAGCTGGCCCACGCGCGGGCGGCGGAGATCATCGCCCGCTACCCGATGTCCCGTTCGGCGCTGTTGCCGCTGCTGCACCTGGTGCAGTCGGTGGAGGGCTGCGTTTCCCAGCAGGGCATCGAGTTCTGCGCCGCCGAACTGGGTCTCACCGAGGCCGAGGTGTCCGCGGTGGCCACGTTCTACACGATGTACAAGCGCACCCCGTGCGGCGAGCACCTGGTCTCCGTCTGCACCAACGCGCTCTGTGCGGCCCTCGGCGGCGACGCGATCTACGCGACGCTGTCCCGGCGGTTGGGAGTCGGCCAGGAGGAGACGTCCGGGGAGCCCGGCGCTGCGGGGTCGATCACCCTGGAGCACGCCGAGTGCCTGGCCGCCTGCGACCATGCTCCGGTGCTCACCGTGAACTACGAGTACTACGACAACCAGACCCCGGACAGCGCACTGGATCTGGTCGGCGCGTTGCAGGCGGGGATGCGACCGCACCCGACCCGGGGGGCGCCGCTCACCGACTTCCGGTCCACCGAACTCGAGATCGCCGGCATCTTCAGCGATCTGGAGGACACGGTGGAGGCGCCGACCGCGTCCGAACCGACCCTGCGCGGGTCGGTGCTGGCCGAGCAGACCGGGCAGCGGGCCCCGGTGATGCCCGAATCCGTCGAGTTCCCGCCGCTGCCGGAGAAGAAGTGAGGGCCGCCCGGTGACCCATACCCCCGAGACCGCTCCGCTCACCCCGGTGCTCAGCCGCCGGTGGGCCTCTCCCCGCTCGTGGGACATCGAAACCTACCGGCAGCTGGACGGCTACCAGGCTTTGCGCACCGCGCTGACGGTGGAGCCGGACCGGCTGATCGAACTGGTGAAGAACTCCGGACTGCGCGGCCGCGGCGGCGCCGGCTTCCCGACCGGCCTGAAATGGTCGTTCCTGCCCAAGGGCGGCACCAAGCCGCACTACCTGGTGATCAACGCCGACGAGGGCGAACCGGGCACCTGCAAAGACATCCCGCTGATGATGGCCGATCCGCACTCGCTCGTCGAGGGCTGCATCATCACCTCCTACGCGATCCGGGCCCCGTTCTGCGCCATCTATATCCGCGGTGAGGCGGTGCATGCGATGCGCCGGGTGGCCCACGCGGTCCGCCAGGCGAAGGCCGCCGGGTTCCTCGGCACCGACATCCTCGGATCCGGGTACGACCTGGAGATCGTCGTGCACGGCGGCGCCGGCGCCTACATCTGCGGTGAGGAGACCGCGTTGCTGGACTCCCTCGAAGGACGCCGCGGCCAGCCGCGGCTCAAGCCGCCGTTCCCCGCGGTCGAGGGCCTGTACGCCAGCCCGACCGTGGTCAACAACGTGGAGACCATCGCGTCGGTGCCGACCATCGTGATGGGCGGGTCGGACTGGTTCCGGTCGATGGGCACCGAGAAGTCGCCCGGCCCGAAGATCTACTCGCTGTCCGGCCACGTCACCCGGCCCGGCCAGTACGAGGCGCCCATGGGCACGACCCTGCGCTCACTCCTGGCCAGTGCCGGGGGCATGCTGGACGGCATCCCGCTCAAGTTCTTCACCCCCGGCGGATCGTCGACGCCGATCTTCACCCCGGAGCACCTTGACGTCCCGCTGTCCTTCGACGACGTGGCCGCCGCCGGGTCGATGCTCGGCACCACCGCGCTGATGTGCTTCAACCAGACGGTTTCCGTGCCGTGGGCGGTGTGGAAGTGGCTGGAGTTCTACAAGCACGAATCGTGCGGCAAGTGCACACCGTGCCGGGAGGGCACCTGGTGGCTGACCCAGATCCTGCGCCGGGTGGTGACCGGTGAGGGCACCCTCGCGGACCTGGACACCATGGCCGACGCGGCGTCCAACATCGCCGGACGGTCGTTCTGCGCGCTCGGCGACGCGGCTGCCACCCCGATCCTGTCCTCCTTCAAGTACTTCCGGTCCGAGTTCGAGGACCTGGTGACCGGCCGGACGCCGCCGGTCGTCGACCACCGGCAACTGGCGGGGGCGCACTGATGACCCAGGTAGCTGTTCCACCCGCCAATGGGGATGTCACTGTGCCCGAGCCCGTCCCCGAGGGGCACGTCCGTCTCACCATCGACGGGGTCAGCGTCGTCGCGCCCAAGGGCGAGCTGGTGATCCGGACGGCCGAGCGGCTGGGCAACGCGATCCCGCGGTTCTGCGACCACCCACTGCTCGACCCGGTGGGCGCCTGCCGGCAGTGCCTGGTCGAGGTGGAGATGGGCGGGCGCAAGATGCCCAAGCCGCAGGCTTCCTGCACCCAGACGGTGGCGGACGGCATGGTGGTCAACACCCAGCTGACGTCGGCGGTGGCGGAGAAGGCGCAGCGCTCGAACCTGGAGTTCCTGCTGCTGAACCACCCACTGGACTGCCCGGTCTGCGACAAGGGCGGCGAGTGCCCGTTGCAGAACCAGACGATGGCCAACGGGTCGGCGACCTCCCGACTGCACGACCCGAAGCGGGTGTTCACCAAGCCGATCGCCATCTCCACCGAGATCCTGCTGGACCGGGAACGGTGCGTGCTGTGCCAGCGATGCACCCGGTTCACCGATCAGATCGCCGGGGACAGGTTCATCGACCTGCTCGAACGCGGCTCCGCGCAGCAGATCGGCATCAACCCGGTCGAACCGTTCCAGTCGTACTTCTCCGGCAACACCATCCAGATCTGCCCGGTCGGCGCGTTGACCTCTGCGGCCTACCGGTTCCGGGCCCGGCCGTTCGACCTGGAGTCGACCAACACGGTGTGCGAACACTGCGCGGGTGGGTGCGCGTTGCGCACCGACCACCGGGCAGGTGGGGTGCTGCGCCGGCTGGCCCGGATCGACATGGATGTCAACGAGGAATGGAACTGCGACAAGGGACGGTTCGCCTTCGCCTACGTGCGCGAGGGGGACCGGATCACCCGGCCGCTGATCCGCAACGCCGCCGGGGATCTCGAGCCGGCATCCTGGACCGAGGCGATGACGGCCGCCGCGCGCGGCCTGCTCAACGCAAGGGACAACGGCGGGGTCGGGGTGCTGGCCGGCGGCCGGCTGACCGTCACCGACGCCTACGCCTACGCCAAGTTCGCCCGGGTCGCCCTGCGCACCAACGACATCGACTTCAGGGCCCGGGCGCACAGCGTCGAGGAGGCGCAGTTCCTGGCCGCCCGGGTGGCCGGCACCTCGCCGGACCGGGGCGGGGTGACGTTCGCGTCGCTGGAGTCGGCGCCGGCCGTGCTGCTGGTCGCGCTGGAGCCGGAGGAGGAGTCGGCCAGCCTGTTCCTGCGACTGCGCAAGGCGGCCCGCCGCAAGGGCCTGCCGGTGTTCTCGGTGGCACCCCTGGCCTCCCGTGGGCTGCAGAAGATGTTCGGCACGCTGATCGCCGCCGGTCCCGGCGACGAGGTCGCCGTGCTGAACGGCCTGGCCGGCGACACTTCGGCGTCCGACGGCATTCCCGACTCAGCCGACCGCAACCGCCTCGGCGCCCTGCTGCGCACCCCTGGTGCGGTGGTGCTGGTGGGGGAGCGGGCGGCGCAGACGCCTGGCCTGCTCACCGCGGTCGCCGCGCTGGTCGACGGCACGGGCGCCGCTCTGGCCTGGGTGCCACGGCGGGCGGGTGAGCGGGGCGCGCTCGATGCAGGTGCGCTGGGCAACCTGCTGCCCGGCGGGCGGCCGATGGCCGACGCCGTGGCGCGCGCCGAGGTGGAGGCCGCCTGGGGCGTGCCCGTCCCGGACGCCCCAGGTCGGGACACCTCCGGGATCCTCGCCGACGTCGCGGCGCCCCTCGAAGACGACGAGATCGAGGAAGGGCTCGGGAACGGTCCGCGCGGCCTGGCCGGTCTGCTCGTCGGCGGCGTCGAGGTCACCGACCTGCCCGATCCGGCGGCGGCGCTGACCGCGATCGCCGACGCCGGGTTCGTGGTGAGCCTGGAGATGCGGGCCAGCGCGGTCACCGCGCTGGCCGACGTGGTGTTCCCGGTCGCCGCAGCTGTGGAGAAGTCCGGTGCCTACCTGAACTGGGAGGGCCGGCTGCGGCCGTTCGACGCGGCGCTGCCGGACGTCGGCACGCTGGACGAGGGCCGCATCCTGGACACCCTGGGTGTGGAGATGGACGTCGACCTGTACACCCAGACGCCGGCCGCCGCGGCCGGTGAGCTGGCCCGGCTGGGTGGCTGGTCCGGGGCCCGGCCTGGCCTGGACGTGCCGGTGGACGAGACGGCGGCCGGGCCGGAGGCCGGACCGGGGTACCGGCTGGCGTCCTGGCGGATGAACCTGGACGGCGGCCGGGCGATGGACGGCGAACCGTATCTGGCCGGCACCGCCAAGCCCGACGTCGTGCGGATCTCGCCTGCCGCCGCCGAGTCGCTCGGCGTGGTCGAAGGCGATCCGGTCGCGGTCCGTGGTCCGCTCAGCTCGATCACCCTGCCGGCCGCGGTCACCCCGATGCTCGACGACGTGGTCTGGCTGCCCGCCATGATCAACGGCATGCCCACGGGCGGGCGGCTCGGTGCCACTGTCGGTGCCCGGGTGCATATTGAGGCCGGTGTCGACGCCGCCGTCAGAGTGGAAGGGATGGTCCGGTGAACGCTGCGCCGTCGATGATTCGCTCGGCAAGCCTCGCTCAGCCGTTGCCCGACGGATCGGTCGAGCCGCTGCTGGCGGACGATCCGTGGTGGTTGATGTTGATCAAGGCCCTGCTTGTCTTCATCATCCTGCTGCTGCTCACGCTGTTCGCCATCTGGTTCGAACGTCGCGTCGTCGGCCGCATGCAGCACCGTCCTGGCCCCAACTGGAACGGCCCGTTCGGCCTGCTGCAGTCCTTGGCGGACGCGTTGAAGCTGCACTTCAAGGAGGGCATCATCCCCGCGAAGGCGGACAAGGTGGTGTACATCCTGGCCCCCGCGTTCTCGGCCATCCCGGCGTTCCTAATCTTCTCGATCATCCCGGTCGGCGGCGAGGTCACCATGTTCGGCGAGCAGACCGCCCTGCAGCTGATCGACCCGCCGGTCGGTGTACTCGTTGCGCTGGCTCTGGCCTCCGTCGGCGTGTACGGGATCGTGCTGGGCGGCTGGGCGTCAGGGTCGACCTATCCGCTGCTCGGCGGCCTGCGCTCGGCCGCCCAGATGATCTCCTACGACGTCGCCATGGGCCTGTCGTTCGTCGCGGTCTTCCTGTACGCGGGGACGCTGTCCACCGCCGCGATCGTCACCCAGCAGGCGCCCGGCTGGTACGTCTGGTTGCTGCCCGTGTCGTTCATCGTGTACTGCGTCTCGATGGTCGGCGAGACCAACCGCGCCCCCTTCGACCTGGCCGAGGCCGAGGGCGAGCTGGTCGGCGGGTTCAACACCGAGTACTCCTCCATGCGATTCGGCCTGTTCTTCCTGGCCGAGTACATCAACCTGATCAACGTCTCGGCGATCGCCACCACCCTGTTCCTGGGTGGTTGGATGGCGCCCTGGCCGATCTCCCTGTTCGGTTGGGCCAACACCGGCTACTGGACCATGCTCTGGTTCTTCATCAAGGTGCTGGCCTTCATGTTCGTGTTCGTCTGGCTGCGCGGCACGCTGCCACGGATCCGGTACGACCAGTTCATGGCGATCGGCTGGAAGGTGCTGATCCCGGTCTCGCTGGTGTGGATCGTGCTGGTCGGCGCGGTCCGCGTGCTGCGCAACGCCGAGGGCTTCACCGCCACCCAGGTGCTGCTGTGGGTCGGCATCCCGCTGGCGGTGGTCATCATCGCGGCCGTCGCCTGGCCGCCGTCCCGCAGGACCGAACTCGTCGTCGAACTGCCGGAGGCCGATATGGCGGATCTGGAGTCCGCCGACACGGTCGCGGGCACGGTGGTGCCGGAGGCGCGCGGCACCTATCCGATCCCACCGCTGGATCTGGTCGTGCCGGTGCCGCCCATCCGCGCGGCGCAGGCCCGTCGCCAGGGTGAACTCGCCCCGGTCGGCACCGGCCACGACCTGCCGGGAGGCAGCGATGTCGTTTCTTGATCCGGTCAAGGGATTCGGGGTCACCTTCTCCACCATGTTCAAGCCGGTGGTCACGGAGGATTACCCCAAGAACCCGGACCAGCCCGCGCCCCGGTACCACGGCCGGCACCAGCTGAACCGGCACCCGGACGGCCTGGAGAAATGCGTCGGCTGTGAGCTGTGCGCGTGGGCCTGCCCGGCGGACGCGATCTTCGTCGAGGGCGGCGACAACACCGACGATGAGCGCTACTCGCCGGGGGAGCGGTACGGGAAGAACTACCAGATCAATTACCTGCGGTGCATCGGCTGCGGTCTGTGCATCGAGGCCTGCCCGACCCGCTCGCTGACCATGACCAACGAGTACGAGCTGGCCGACCACGACCGGCAGCGGTTGATCTACACCAAGGACATGCTGCTGGCGCCGCTGCTGCCGGGAATGGAGCAGCCGCCGCACCCGATGCGCCTTGGCGACGAGCACGACTACTACGCCCGGGGTCCCGAGCTGGTCCGGCAGGCGCCCGGCGGTGCCGGGGTCGGCCGGGCGGCGGAACAATCGGAGGCGCAGGAGACGGGGCAGGAGGTGCCGGTCGCGGCACCTCAGGGTGCCGATCATCCTGCGGCCTTCCGGGTCCGGACCGGAGGAGGGTCGTGAGCACCCTGCTGGCCGCGGCGCAGACGAGCACCGATCCCGGCGC
>JBIOVW010000940.1:0-3399 GCA_044867945.1 Nakamurella sp.
CACGCTGGTCAACACCAACTCCCGGCTGACGGTGTTCGGCCTCCTCGCCGGGGGTGTGGCCGGCGCACTGGCGGCCGCGCTGTCCTGGGCGTTCGGCACCACCGGTGCGTTGATCTTCACGGCGATACTGAGCATCGTCGGCGGTTGGCTGTGTCTGCGGATCCCCGCATGGGTGGAGTCCACCGAGGGTGAGGTGCCGGTCGACGGGATGCGGGCACGTGCCCGCCAGGCGTTCCCGCTGTCGATCACCACGACGCTTTGGGCCAACGGCAGCATCCGGGTGGAGACCGGCTTCCTGGCGCTGTTCATCGCGTTCGTGATCAAGAGCGAGTACGCCGAGTCGAGCGGCTTCACCCAGTTGCTGCTGCTCGGCGTCGTCGGTGTCGCGGCCGGCCTCGGCGGGTTCCTGGGCAACGCGATCGGCGCCCGGATGCCGCTGACCAGGCCGGACCTGGTCTCCATCGGCTCGCTGGCCGCCGTCGTGCTCACCACGCTCATCGCCGCGCTGATCCCCGGACTGATCACGGCGTCGATCGTCGGCCTGGTGGGCTCCACGGCGTCCTCGCTGTCAAAGGTGTGCCTCGATTCGGTGATCCAGCACGAACTGCCCGAGGCGAGCCGGGCATCCGCGTTCGGGGTCAGCGAGACGGCGCTGCAGCTCTCCTGGGTGTTCGGCGGGGTGGTCGGTCTGCTGATCGGCGGCGTCTGGACGTTCGGGCACGACAGGGTCTACACGATCGGCTTCGCCGTGGTGACGCTGCTCCTGGCCGTCGGCCTGACGCAGAGTTGGCTGGTCCGCAAAGGCAGGTCCCTGTTCCCGTGGCTGCATTACGCCAAGCTCGGCGGACGGTTCCGCAAGGGCCGGGGTGCAGCGGCGGCGCAGACGACCGCGCAGATGCCGGCCGACCCCGCTACCGGGTTCCACCCGCAGCCGGGCTGGAGCCCGCCCCCGGCATCGTTCGGGCAGCCACCCTGGTCGACCGGTCCGACCTCGGCCGGCGGGCCGCCGTCCTACTCGGCAGGCCCCTACCCACCGCCGGCCTCACCTGGGCCCGCCCCCAGTGGGTACCCGCGCGGCGGCTGGTCGCCGTCCCCTACATCGTCGCCGTCGACGAGCCAGCGGCCGACCACCCCGTCATCCGGCCAAGACCCACCACCGCACCGCCGGACCCCGCGCGACGCCGGCTCCAAACGCAGGAGGACCAGGGATTCGTGACCCACATCCGACCGCGGCGCGCCGGCCGGACGAACGGCCGTCCCCCGAGCCGGGCAATCCTGATCGGCGCAGCGGCCGTGATCCTGACCCTGACCGCGTGCACGGCGCCGCTGCCGGAAGTCACGTTCTACGGCAACCGCACCGACGTGACCACCGAACCCACCCGCTGGTGCGCCGTGGACGCAACGGCGCAGCAGGTCACCTGCACAGCGGCGAACAGCGACCAGCTGCAGCGGCTGAGCCTGCGGCCCGGGCAACCGGTGCAGATCAACGTGCCGGGTGAGGTCGGTGAGCAGCCGTGGGGCGCCTACTTCCGCTTCCGGAACGCCGAAGGACAACTCCGGGACGGACGCAGCGAGATTTTCACCGACGGCCGGCTGGCCTACACGCTGCACCCTTTCGACGACGACGACCAGCTCGTCTACGTCGAGGTGCAGAGTGGATTCGTGCTGATGGCGGGAACCGACACCAGCAACGTGGACTTCGCGGCGAGCCAGAGTTGGCTGCTGCTGATCGACCCGATCGAGCCGTCCAGCTCCTGGTCCCGTTAGGTCGACCAGGGCGTCGGCGCAACGGCTTCGCGCCACAAACGCGCGCGTCGCGCCGTCAATTCGGGGCGCGACGTGCGTAAAGCTGGCGCGGAGCCGCCCCGCCCGCCGTCAGGCGTCGAAGTCGTTGGCGACCGCGCGCAGCACCTGCGCGATCCGGCCGCCCAGCGCCCGGTCCGGGTAGCGGCCACGACGCAGGTCGGGCAGGGCCTTGGACTCCAGCAGCTTGAGCATGTCGTCGACCAGGCCGTGCAGCTCCTCGGCCGGCCGACGGGTCGCCGCCACCACCGACGGCGGCGTCTGTAGCAGCTTGACCTGCAGGGCCTGCGGCCCGCGCCGACCGTCGGCGACGCCGAACTCCACCTTCTGGCCCGGCTTCAGCGTCGCCACCCCGGCCGGCAGTGCGGAGGAGCGAACGTGTACGTCGTCCCCACCGCCGTCCTGCGCAATGAACCCGAAACCCTTGTCGGCGTCGTACCACTTGATCTTGCCGCTCGGCACCCAACTCACCTGTCCTATCGGGGGCGGAGGTCCCGCCCGGGTGCCACATCCCCTGAAAAGCACCGGTCAGCCAGTTTACCGGCGTCGAGGACCTGCCAGGGCCCACCGCAATGAGCGGGGCGGGGAGGCAGGTCGGCGCCCTATTCTGACCCCATGTCGCAACCATCCCGAGCCGGAGCGTCGACCCTCGTCCGCATCGGTGTGATGTGCTTCGCGCTCGGCCTGGTCGCCGTCGTGGTGATCTTCGGCATGTTCGCGGCGGGCGCCCACGACCTGCCGCTGTGGCTCAACCTGGGCGCCATGTTGGCTCCGGTCGGCTTCGGTCTCGCCCTTCTCGGTCTGTTCCGGCAGGCCCGACGGTCCGGCCGGAATCGGGTCGCCGCAACGGGGAGCGTCGCGTCGTGATCATCGGTAAGGGACCGATGGTCGTCCAGGTGGCCCAGCACGTCGACGACCTGGACCGGGCCACGGCCTTCTACACCGACATCCTGGGCCTGCCGCTGATCGCCCGATTCGGGCCGCTGGTCTTTATTGACCTCGGCGGCACCCGACTGCTGCTGGATGAGTCCGCGCCGCCCGCCCTGCTCTACCTGCGGGTGGACGGGCTGGACCAGCGGATCACCCACCTGCGGCACGCCGGCGTGGAGATCGTGTCCGAACCGCACGACATCTTCACCGACGACGACGCCGTGTTCGGCGGGCACTGGAAGGTCGAATCGCAGGCATTCATCCGCGACTCCGAGCGCAACCTGCTCGGCCTGGTCGGCCACCGCAGCTGAGCGAGGCTTGCCGAGCGAATCGGCAATACAGGGCCGACACACCGCGGGACGACCGAGCTTGCGAGGTGTCCCGCGAAGTGTGTCGGCTGAGTCAAGCCGTCAGTGAACCGTGGCGACCAGGTACGACGACAGCCACGCCGGGAACCGGGTGAGGTCAGGCAACACCACATCGGCACCGGCGGCGGACAGGTCCTCCGCGGCGATCGGTCCGGTGGCCACGCCGACCGCCATCGCGTCGGCCGCCCTGGCCGCGGTGACGTCACCGATGTGATCGCCGACATAGACCTCGGCGCCCATCTCCCGCAGCGCGGGCGCCTTGCCGGTGCTCCACACCTCGCCGACCACGGCCGCCACC
>JBIOVW010000941.1:0-2748 GCA_044867945.1 Nakamurella sp.
TGGAGGAGTCCGGCGCGGCCTGGGCCCGGCACCGGTTGCGCCCCCACCCGCTGCGCAACGTCGCGTCCGTCGACACCACGTCAACGGCGCTGGGCGCTCCGGTGTCCACCCCGATCGCGATCGCGCCGTCGGCCTTCCAGCGGCTGGCCCACCCGGAGGCCGAGCGGGGCACCGCCACGGCGGCGGGAAAGGTGGGAGCGCTGTTCGTGCTCTCCACCCGCGCATCGCTGCCGATCGCCGAGATCGCGGCTGCGGCAACCGGTCCGTGGTGGTTCCAGGTGTACGTGATGCGCGATCGCGACCTGACCCTGCGGGTGGTGGCCGACGCCGTCGAGGCCGGCGCCCGGGCCCTGGTCCTGACCGCCGACACGCCATACGTCGGCCGCAAGCACCAGGTCCGGGGCACCCGGATCCCGATGCCCGACGACCACTTCCTGGTCAACATCGCGCCACACCTGCGCCCCGGTGCCGACGGCCGCGCAGCAGCCGCACAGGACCCGTCGATCGGCGTGGAGACCATCGATTGGCTGCGACGCGAGTTCGGGCTCCCGGTGGTCGTCAAGGGCGTGCTGCGGGGTGACGCCGCCGTCGACTGCATGCAGGCGGGGGCCGCCGGCGTCGTCGTGTCCAACCACGGCGGCCGCCAGCTCGACCGCGCGGTGCCCAGTGCCGATGCCCTGGCCGAGGTCGTCGACGCCGTGGCCCGCCGCATCCCCGTCTACGCCGACGGCGGCCTGACCTGTGGTCTGGATGTGCTGACCGCGCTCGCGCTTGGGGCGCACGGCGTACTGGTCGGGCGACCCGTGCTGTGGGCCCTGGCTGCGGGCGGGCAGGCGGCCGTGGTCGAGGCGCTGGACGCGCTCACCGAGGACCTGCGCCACGTGATGGCCCTGGCCGGGGTACCCGACCTCGGCGCCATCGACCGATCCCTACTGCACCGGTGAAGGAGACAGGACCGATGAACGTGAGCATTGCCCCACTGGCCGACGAGGAGATCAAGGCCGACCCGAACGTCGCCGAAATCCCGGTGATGATCCTGTGCGGGGGGATGGGCACCCGGCTGCGGGAGGCCAGCGAGAAGTTGCCGAAGCCGCTGGTGGACATCGGCGGCAAGCCGATCCTCTGGCACATCATGAAGACCTACGAGGCGCACGGCTTCCGCCGCTTCATCCTGTGCCTGGGATACAAGAGCGAGCTGATCAAGCGCTACTTCCTGGACCTGCGCGAACAGGTCAACGACTTCAGCCTGAACCTGTCCGGCGACCACCGGCCCCAGTTCCTGACCGATTCGCAGGACGCCGGCTGGGAGGTCACCTTCGCGGAGACCGGGCTGGAGACCGGCACCGGCGGCCGCATCCGGCGCGCCCTGAAGTACGTGGACACCGACGTGTTCGCGCTGACCTACGGGGACGGCATCGGCGACGTCAACCTGACCGCCCAGCTCCAGCAGCATCGCGATTCCGGTTTGCTGGCCACCGTCACCGGCGTGCACCCGACCAGCCGGTTCGGCGAGATCCACGTGAACGAGGCGGCCACTCAGGTCGTCGAGTTCAACGAGAAGCCGACCCTGGCCACCGGCTGGGTGAGCGGGGGTTTCTTCCTGTTGCAACGCGAGTTCGGCGAGCGCTACCTCCAGGACGCGCCCGAGTTGCTGTTGGAGCAATCCCCACTGCAGCGGGCCGCCCGCGACGGCCAGCTGGGCATCTTCGGCCACGAGGGTTTCTGGGCCGGCATGGACACGTTCCGCGACTGGACCGAGCTGAACCGCCTGTGGGACGCCGGCGATCCGCCGTGGAAGGTGTGGAAGGACTGACATGAAGGTCTTGATGGTGTCGAACGCGATCTACCCGGACAAGCTGGGCGGTCTCGAGCGTTACTTCCGCGAACTGGCGGCGGCACTGGTCCGCAGGGGGCACGAAGTCACCACGTTGTCCAAGCGCACGGACGATGCCCAGCCGAGCGCCGAGACCGGTGATGACGGCGTCCGCCTGCTGCGGTTCTCGACCCCACCGAAGTCGGACCCGTTGTTCGTCGCGAAGTATCCGACGAGCGTGGCCAGGTCAGTGCGACGGACGATGGTCGGCGCCGACTACGACGTCCTGCACGGCCAGTATCCGGTCACGATGATGCCCGTGCTCACCACTCGGATTCCGTACCTCTACACCTTCCAGGCACCCGTGTACAAGGAGGTCGTCGGCGAGCGGCAGGGGGCATACCGGGCGCCGGGCCCGGTGTCCCATGCCACTGTGGCGACTCTTAAGGGGATTGAACGGCGCCTGCTGGAGCGCGCGGCGACCGTGGTCACCCTCAGCGATTTCGTCGGCGGGGAAATGCGTGCCATCACCCGGCCGGGGTCGACCAACTGGAAGAAGATTCCCGGTGGTTTGCGGACCGACTACTTCACGCCGTCGGCCGGGGCCCGACCGCCGATCAACGTCGAGCGGCCGGTCCTCGTGACCGCTCGCCGTCTGGTCGAACGCACCGGCGTCGAACTCCTCGTCGCTGCCATGGTGGATATCCTGCGAGCCCACCCCACCGCCCGGCTCGTGATCACCGGCGACGGACCCCGACGCGGTCCCATCGAGAAGCAGCTGGCCGACCTGGGCATCGCCCACTCCGTACACCTGGTCGGTCGGGTCTCGGACGAGGAGCTGCTGACCTGGTACCGGACGGCCGATCTGGTCGTCACCCCGACGCTGCACCTCGAAGGATTCGGGCTCTCCACCGCCGAGGCGATGTCCTGCGGTA
>JBIOVW010000942.1:0-4169 GCA_044867945.1 Nakamurella sp.
ATCCCCCGACCGGTCCGGAACGCCGATTCGAGGTCCTGCATGACCCGGGCGACCGATTCGAGAAAGCCGGTGATCGGCACGAGGTAGGCCGGGCTCTCCGGATCCAGGAGCACGGCCTCGCTCCCCGGCGGCAGGGCGAACCTGCGGGTGCCCGGATCCCCGTCGCCGCTCATGGTGTCGACCAACAGCAGGCCGGCGGCGGCCTGCTGTTCGCACCATTCGCGGAGGTAGCGGTGGTCGTGGCCGGTCGCCGCGGCCACCTCGGCGGTGGTGGACGGCCCCCGGTCCGCGATGACCCGGTACAGGCCCAGTCGGTCACCGAGGGCAATCGTCGCCAACTCGAGAAGCCGAGGCCGGCCTCGAACAATCGACCTGCAAGCTCCCCCGTGTACTCCTGCGCGGTGGTGTCGGGGGCGGACGTGTCGGTGAGGGTCATGGTGCGCTCCTGGGGTCCTTCCCGGCGGCGGCTCCGCCTAGGCTCACCCACAGAGGCGCTATTTCCGGGGTAGCGATGCCACGGCCGCCCGCGCGGCGGCTCGGCGGACGGTCCAGGCAGTCGCGACCTCCGGCTCGTAGCGGCAGAAGGTGCCGGTGTGCACCGATGCACGCAGGTGGCGGCCCAGTTCCGGGTGCACAACCTCGATCCGGGCAAGGATCGATCTGATCCGGTTGCCGACCGCCTTGCGAATGCGTTCGGCGTCGGATCCCGCCCGTCGGGGACGTCCGTTCAGGCCTGTCACCGCGGCGACCTCGCGGATCAGGGCCTCTCGTTCCAGGTTGATCCGCTCGACACGCACCGGATCGTGCTCGGCGACCGCCAGGGCAGCATCGGCTTCCAGCTCGATCAACCGGTTCCGATAGGCCTCGATCGCCGTCCGGTCGGCGCGCTCCATCGGCTCGGCCCGCGGGCCGGTTCGCGCACCGGTGGCGAGTTGCTGCACCGCCACCTCTCGCCCGGGTCTCTCGAGCAGGGCCGCCAGGTCGTGCAGGCCCTTGGCATCCCGCATCCGCACGGTTCGGCCCGCGAACCGGATCGTCCACATTTCGCCCGCGAAGGCGAACCACCCTTCGGCCGGGCCGGCTTCCGCGTCGGCGCCCGAACCGGCCGGACCGGCGAGGGTCGCCATCGATTGCCGGGACCACTGCGCCAGCGCGTCACCGGCGGCTGTATCGAGTTCGATCGCCCGGTTGAAATGGGCCCGCGCCTCGTCGGTCCGGCCCAGCACGAGCGCGAGCCGAGCGAGCTGGGCGTCGATGCAGCCCCAGGTGCCGGCCAGGATTCCCTCGACCGCGAACAACCCGGCATGGGGTGCCAGCAGCCGGTACAGCTGTCGGGCGGCGGGCACCTCGCCGAGCGCGACCGCCGTCATCGCCATCTGCACGGTTTCCGGTAGCCACTCGCTGTCCCGCACCCGGTCCCGGGCGAGGTGTGCCGCCAACCGGGCCTGCGCCTGCCGGTGATCGCCGGTCAGCGTTAGCAGCAGGGTGCGGCTCGCTTCGATCGAGGATGCGATTTCCGGCCAACGCCTTTCGACCTCGAGCAGCAACGGTAGGGCGCTGTCCGGGTCGCCGTCGACGACAGCGCGGACGAACTGTTGCGTTCGCTCCAGTATGCGGGCGTTCTTGCTGCCCGACCGCTCGACCAGATCGCGCAGGATGCCGGCCTGCTCGCGGACGCCGGCGGCATCGCCGACCATCGCCAGGCGGGCCCCCCGCCACAGCGGGAGGTACCAGCGCAGGCCCGGTTGCGCGATGCTGTCCAGCAGGGCCGCGCTCAGACCGATATCCACATCCACGGCCGCCCAGTCGCCGGCCTCGGCGTCGGCGACCAGCCGTAGACGCAGTCCGAGCAGTTCGATCAGACGATCACGTGCTCGACGTCCACAGGCAACGATGTCGCCCCCCGACCGGCGGCGCTCCGCCACGTGATCGGGGCCGGCCAGGGCATCACAGTGCGCGGCCAGAGCCAGCGCCAGGGACCGCGGGTCATCCAACCGATGGGCCATGTCAACCGCGTCCCGGGCGAGTCGACGGCGTCGGCCCTCGGCGCCGGTGAAGCTCAACGCCACCGACAGTCTGGCGAGAACCGCGCAGCGCAAGAAGGAATCGCCGTCCGGCAAGGCATCGAGGGCGTCCTCGAGCAGGTCGGCGCGGTCCGGCCGGGTCAGGTCGACCTCGAAGCTCGTGGTGCCGCCGGTCACGCCGAGTGCCGCCCTGGCGAGCAGGTCGGGACGGCCGGTGCGGCGTGCGACGTCGGCGGCCTCGTGAAACACCTTGCGCGACGACATCATGTCGCCGGCCGCCAGGTGCGCGTCGCCCAGTTCGCACAGCAGCTCGGCCGTATCGAGACCATCCGGGGGGCCATTGCTCTCATCGGGCAGTAGTACGGATCGCTGCAGCTCCAGACACTCCCGCAGCCAGGCAACGGCAGCTTCGTAGGCGGTGCGCCGCATCGCCTCGGCTGCGGCCTGGCGAGCCAGCGACACGGCATCGGTTGCGTACGAAGGGAGTCCGCCGAGCCGGGCGGCCCGGACGAGGTGATGCGCCGGATCGGCGGCGCTGCCGATGCCCGCGCGCCATCGAGCGGTCAGGGCCGCCCCGGCCCGCCGATGCATGCTCAGACGGTCGACGTGGCCGGTGCGGGCACGCAGGGTCTCGGCGATCAGTGCGTGTGGAAACCTGAACCGGCCATCGTCATCCAGCAGCAGGCGGGCATCCACTGCCGGTTCCAGCAGCGCCTCGAGTTCTCCCGGAGCGTGACCGGACACTGCGGCCAGCAGGACCGAGTCCACGGCGAGACTGCCGGCGTCCAGGACCGCGGCGGCCTGCAGGACGCCTCCGGTCTCGGCGGATAACCGCTCGAGCCGCCGGTCCAGTACCGCGCGCACACTGCCCGGCACAGCGCCGCGCTCGAGGCCGGTCACCTGGCCGGCCCTGTCGTCGGTCGCCGTGTCCGACCGGGCCAGCCGGACGATCTCGGCGGCGAAGAACGGGTTCCCGCCGGAACGCCGATGCAGGGTGGCCCCTGCGTCGGGTGCGAGCCGTTCGCCGGTGACCTCGGCGACGGCCTCGAGGAGATCATCGGGCGACAATCCACGCAGGACCAGGCGCCGTTCGGCCCCCAGGTCCGGCGGTATCGCCGCGGCGTCGGTATCCCGATAGGTGCCGATCACCAGGACCGCTCCCGGCCCGACATGCGCATGCAGTGAGCCGAGCAGCAGCATCGACGACTCGTCGGCCCACTGCAGGTCGTCGAGCACCAAGAGCACGGGCGCGGCCGCCCGGACAACCGTCGCCACGCGTTGGAACAGCCCGAACCGGGCCAGCTCGAGTTCCGCCGGGTCTGCGTCGGCCAGCACATCGGACCGCCCGAGCTGACCCAGCAACTGCGACCACGGCCAGTACGGTGGCGCGCCGCCGTCCTGCCGGCAGGCGGCCCAGCAAACCGTCACGCCGTCCGTGCGGAGGCGGTCGGCTAACTCGGCGGCGAGCCTGGTCTTGCCGATGCCGGGTTCGCCGCCGATCAGCGCGACCCAACCACGGCCGGTCGCCACGGCCGCGGCGGCCGCCCCGAGGAGTTCGCGCAGTTCGGCGCCCCGGCCGGGGATCACCAGCGCAGCGTAGAACGAAGTGGGCCGGACGGTCACCACGTGACCCCGGGAGGGCCCAGGGCGCCGTCAGGACGCCGGGGGCGCCGGGCGAACGGCCGGTGGTGCCGCAGGACGCCGATGCTTTCGCGCGACGGTTGCAGCTCGGCCGTCCATTCGGGATCGGCCGGCCGTGCGTGCCTCCAGGGACCGGAGCATCCGGCTCCCCGCCTGCTCCATCATGATCCGGCCCATACTCACTGACCAGGCGCTTTGCCCGGCCGGCAGGTGTCCCGGTAGGGTGAGCCGCCGGTGGTCGTCCTCGGACGGCCCCTGGAAGCGTGCCAGAGCGGCCGAATGGGACACACTGCTAATGTGTTGTGCTCGTTAAGGGCACCGAGGGTTCAACTCCCTCCGCTTCCGCGCTGCGTCCCGGTCCGCCGGGGTGTGGTGAAATCGGTGGGACCCGCCACGGTGGGTCCCACTAGTGAAGTGCCGGACCTTCGGGTCCGGGTGGTACCGCCGGGTCCTCGGGTCCGACAACTGAACAGGCGCCCGTAGCTCAACGGATAGAGCATCTGA
>JBIOVW010000943.1:0-4447 GCA_044867945.1 Nakamurella sp.
GGTTGTCGGGGGAAGCTACTTCACCTTCCGTCGCACGGTCAGATATGTGGAAGGCCGCTCCCGCTGAAATGCCGATCGCAGTGCATCAGGGTGTCAGCAGTCATGAAATTCCCCCGGTGGGGGCGGGTTTCCGTCACGTAATTCCCCACCCTGGTTCGTCACGTTATTCCCCATGGGGACGACGGCGCGTCGTCGTCCGGTGGGTCCTGCTCGTGGTTCACGCTCACCGCCGGCCGTCAGGAGGCCCGGACGGGAGCGGTGATGGGCAGGAGGACTTTCGACGTGGTGGATCTGCTGGAGTTGTTCACGCACTGGGAGGCGGGCCGATCGCAGTCGCAGATCGCGGACAGCCTCAACCTCGACCGGAAGACGGTGCGTAAGTACACGGCACCGCTGGCCGATCGGGGCCTGGAGCCCGGCGGCCCGCCGGCCGGCGAGCAGGTGTGGGAGCAGCGGATCGCGGAGTGGTTCCCCGAGGTGGTCGACCGGCGGCTGCGGCAGGTGACCTGGCCGCAGATCGAGGCGCACCGGGACTACATCGTCGACCAGCTGGGGCAGAACGTCACGGTGGCCACGATCAGTCAGCGGTTGGCCGACGAGCACGGTGTGCGGGCGTCGGAGTCGTCGGTGCGGCGGTGGATGAACGCGAACCTGGTCGAACAGGTCGCCCGCAGCAAGGCGTCACCGCCGCGGCCGCCGGTGGAACCGGGCAGCGAGGCGCAGATCGATTACGGCGCTCTGGGGTCGTGGGTCGACCCGGCCACCGACCGGCGGCGGACGTTGTGGGCGTTCGTGATGGTGCTGGCGTGTTCTCGGCTGATGTTTGTGCACCCGGTGCTTCGGTTGGACCAAACATCCTGGTGTGCAAGTCATGTGCTCGCGTTCGAGTACTTTCAGGGTTGCGTGGCTCGCCTCGTCCCCGACAATCTGAAGACCGGGGTGGACCGGCCCGACCTGTACGACCCGAGGATGAACCGGGCCTACGCCGAGCTGGCCACCCATTACGGCGTGCTGCCCGACCCGGCGCGGGTCCGAAAGCCCAAGGACAAGGCCCGGGTCGAGCGGGCAATGCCCTATGTACGTGATTCGTTCTGGCGGGGCCGGGAGTTCACCAGCCTGGAGGAGATCCAGCAGGCCGCCGTGGCCTGGTGCGACGGGGTCGCCAACGTCCGCAAGCATCGCAGCCTGGACGGCGCCACACCCCGGTCGGTGTTCGACGCGGTCGAGGCGCAGGCTTTGAAGCCGTTGCCGCGTAACGAGTTCGTCCTCGCGACCTGGTCGGTTGGCAAGGTGGGGGTGGACTGTCACCTGAAGGTGGGTCCGGCCCTGTACTCCGTGCCGTGGCGGCTGATCGGGCAGCAGTTGCACGCCCGGACCGCCGGCGGCACGGTGCAGATCCTGCAGGAGAACAAGGTCGTGGCCACCCACATCCAGATGCCCAAGGGACGGGCGACCGACTTCGAGCACTACCCGCCGGAGAAGATCGCGTTCCACATGCGCACCCCGACCTGGTGCCGCAACGAAGCCGAGAAGATCGGCCCGGCCACCGCCGCCGTCATCGACGAGCTGATGGAGCACAACGCGATCCACCGGCTCCGCTCGGCGCAGGGCATCATCGGCTTGGCCGGCCGTCCCGGCATCGGCCCGAACCGGCTGGAGGCGGCCTGCGCCCGGGCGCTGGCCGTCGGCGACCCCCGCTACAAGACGATCAAGGGGATCCTCGCCGTCCACGCCGAAGCCTCGCCGGCCGACCACACCGCCGGCGCCGGCGCGGACACGCCCGCGTTCCTGCGCGGACCCGAGCAACTCCTCGGCTGATCCCCGCTCCGACGACCGATTCGCCCCGGCCCGGCGCTGCGGCCGGTTCGCCGGCCCCTGCCCACCTCCCCATGCCACCTCGTTCCTGTTGTCTTCCTTCAACTCTCATCGAGAGGACACCACGTCATGACGATCCTGGACCCATCCCTGCGGGACGCGTTACGCACCCTGAAGCTGACCGGGATGCTGCAGACCCTGGACGCCCGGCTGGCCCAGACCCGCGACGGCACCCTCGGACACCTGGAATTCCTGCAGGTCCTGTGCGAGGACGAGATCGCCCGCCGGGAGACCGCCGCCCTGGCCCGCCGGATCCGCCGCGCCCGCTTCGAGGAACAGGTCACCCTCGAAGGGTTCGACTTCACCGCCAACCCGAAGATCCCCGCCCCGCAGATCCGCGACCTGGCCGCCCTACGCTGGCTGGCCGCCGGCGAATCGGTCATCCTGTTCGGGCCCGTCGGGGTGGGCAAGACACACGTCGCCCAGGCCCTGGGCCACCTGGTCGCCCGCCGCGGCGGCGAGGTCCGCTTCGCCAAGACCAGCCGGGTGCTGGCCGACCTCGCCGGCGGGCACGCCGACCGCACCTGGGGCGCCCGGGTCCGCGAGTACACCCGACCCACCGTCCTGATCCTGGACGACTTCGCACTGCGTGAGCACACCGCCGCGCAAGCCGACGACCTCTACGAACTCATCAGCGAACGGGCCGTGCACCACCGCCCGCTGATCCTGACCAGCAACCGCAAGCCAATTGACTGGTACCCGCTGTTCCCGAACCCCGTCGTCGCCGAGTCCCTGCTGGATCGTCTCATCAACACCAGCCACCAAGTCCTCATCGACGGACCGTCCTACCGGCCCCGCAAACGACCCGGGCGGGCCGCCTCGACACCACCGGCCGCCGCCGACCGGTAGGTCCGCACAGCCGGCGAACAGACCCAGGATGCTGCCCGAGCGCACGGCGTCGCCGCCACGGCCGCAGTTGAACCGGCCGCGGGGACGCAGACCGACCACGGGCAGCGTCCCGGGCGTGGGGACGACCCGCCCACCGGCCTCGCCGCGGACCCCGTCAGCAACGCATCCACCCCTGGGCCCGGCCGCTTCAGTCGCCGCAGAAGCGTTGCGCGGCAAAAGACCATCCCGTCCGAACCGATCGATCCGACCGTCTACGCGGCCGCCGCCGCAGAACGAAGAACCTGACATGACCGCCATCAGCACCGACCCCTGGTCCCCTCGAAGTGACCGCACCCTGACCACCCACCCGTCCGCCCTGGAACTGGCCAAGCAGGCCGCCGAGGCCGTCCAAGAGCTCAACCACCGCACCCGCGACGCCCGAGCCTTCACCGGGCCGGCCGAGCTCTACCGGCTGGTCGCCGAGCTGGCACTGCTCGTCGATCGGCTCCCACAACTGCTGGACCAGCTCGACCGCTGGCTGCACGCCGAACACGACGCCGGTCGTCTGCGGTCCGACACCCGCACAGACCCCGACCCGATCATCGCCGCCGCGGCCGCCGAACTGGTCGACGCCGGCGACGCCGCGCACGACCTGGCCGACGTCTTGGCCGCCGCACAACAGCAACTGGCCCACCTGGGCGCCACCCAACCCGACCGCACCACGCATCGACGATCGACCAGTTGATGAAGGCAACACGATCCACCGGCTCCGGCCGCGCTCAGCGCCCATCGTCGGCCTGGCCGACCGGCCCGCCGTCGGCCACACCCCCCGGCGACTGAAGCGGTCCTCTGCCGGCCACGCCGGCGGGTTCCTGCGCGGACCCGACGAACTCCTCGGCCGACCCGGCAAACCCGGCGCCGCCAGTCGACCGCCCGGGCGAGCCGACTCGACACCACCGGCCGCCGTCCGGTACAACCGGACAGGCAGGGCCAACCTGGGGAATTACGTGACGGCACCCCTGGGGAATTTCATGACGGTTGACAAGCGGCCTCTGCGGTGACGTGTCCGTAATGATCGACGGTGAAGGACATCGACGCGTGGCCAGCCTGTTTCGAGACCAACGCTGCCGGCGAGCCCTTCGCGAGCTGGTTCGAAACCCAGGCGTGCCGCAGCACCGAGCGGCCGGCCTCGAACGCCACGAACCGATCCGCCGACACCTGGAACGCCTTCGACACCGCATTCAGCGATAGCGGCCGACCGTCAGGTCGCAGGAACACCGCGGAGCGCCAACCGCCGGCCGAGCCCAGGACCCGGGTCGGGTGCGGCTGCTGCACCAGCGGACCACCCGCTGGTACGCCGAGACCGGCCGGGTCGACGACGCGGTCCCCCAGGCGCTGTCCGGCGCCGACGGGGACCAGATCGCCGAGCTGGTCGAACTCGCGCTGCCGGACCTGCGCAAGCGGCGGGTCCTGTCCGCACAGAGAGGGAGGCCACGGTTGCTTGACGGGTCTTGGGCGGAGCGCTCGGCTGGCAGGTCTCAAATCTCCTCGGTACCGGTGCGTGCGGAATTGCGACTATCGGCCGGCAGGGAGGGCCCCCGAAACGTCAAGGCGGGACATAGCCAACTCAGCGCATTGATCGCTGGTACTGCTGGACGATGTCGGCCGGGACGCGCCCCCGGGTGGACACCGTAATGCCGTTGGCGGCGGCCCATGCCCGCACGTCGGCGGCCGGCGGACCGGT
>JBIOVW010000944.1:0-2678 GCA_044867945.1 Nakamurella sp.
CGATGGGCCCTGCCTGATCAGGCACAGCCACAGCCACGGAGCCCGGCGGCGACCGCGTCCAGTGCCGGTCGGGTACCCGCACCGACCCCGTTGGAGACGAAGGCGAAGACAAGGATGCGATCGTCAACGTCGGGCACGTAACCGGCCAACGCATAGGTCACCTCGAGTGACCCGGTCTTGGCCCGCACCCAACCGGCACCGGCCCTGGATGCATCGTCCTGGTACCTGTCGGTCAGGCTTCCCGACACCCCGGCGACGGGCATGCCGGTGAGCAGGTTGCGCAGCGCCGGCGGGTCGCCCTTCACCGCGAGCGCGACGACCTGACCCATCACGGACGGCGGCACCCTGTCCTTGGTCGACAGGCCCGACCCGTCGTACATCTCGACGCCGATGGTGTCGATCTTCAGGTCTTCGAGCGCCTCGAGCGTCGCCGCGGACGCACCGTCGAAGCTCGGGGGCGCGCCGCGGGCGATCGCCACCTGCCGGGCGAGGGCCTCGGCGAGCACGTTGTCCGAGTTCTCCAGTGCCTGCGCGAGCAGCACCGACATCGGCTGCGAGGACACCTGCCCGATCACCTCCGGGTCCTCGGGAGCGGTGCCGTCGATGATGTTGATGTCGGGCTGACCGATCATCCTGGCCAACGCCTTGCCCGCCGTCATCGCCGGGTCACCGGTGCGGATCGAGTTCTCGTTGGCCGGGTCCTCCCGGTCGCCGTCCACCATCAGCGGCGACATGCGGGTGATGAAACCCTGCGCACTGCTCTCCGATCCCCTGATGTCGATCGAGTTCCAGCCGTCCGCCAGGTCCGGCCCGCTCCAGTACTCGGTGTCCAGCACGATGCGCTTGACGTCCACCCCGCTCGCCCGCACCTGGGCGGCCAGGTCGGCCATCAGCGGGGCGCCCTTGTAGACGGTGTCGACCCCCTCACCCCGGGCGGACAGCGTGACGTCGCCGCCGCCGACGAGGATGATGTCGCCCTCCTGGTCGCCCTTGACCACCCTGGTGACGAGCCGGCTGGTCGGGTCGACCGAGGTGAGAAGCGCGGCGCCGGTCAACAGCTTCGCGGTGGAGGCAGGCAGCTGGGGCGCGCTGGAGTCCTGGTTCCACAGCACGGTCCCGCTCTCCGGGTCGATGATGACGCCGCTGAACTGGGCCAGGTCGGGGTTGGCGAGCTGGGCCGAGAGTTGGGACTCGATCCCGGCCGTGCTGGGCACCTTGTCGGAGACGGCGAGCGGTTGGATCTTCGGCGCCGGCGCAGTGACCGGCGGGTCCACCACCTGTGCGCTGGTGGACGCTGTCGTCGAGGAACTGCCGGACCCTCGGGTGCTGACATAGACCACGATGCCGACCGCGACCAGGGCGACGACCACGGCGGCGGCGATGATCCCGATCCGTCGGGATCTGGTCACTGGGGCCACTGAACTCCTCCTGCGCCGGTTCGACTCTGCGCCGCGAGCGCGCGGCCGCGTCACCGACGCCACTGTCAGCAGGCCCACAGCGCGCCCGGCTACGCACCGCGAGCCCTCGTACCCGGTCCAGACTAGAGTCTGTTCAGTCCTCATTCGGGCCACGCGTCCTCGCTCGGACCGAAATGGGGGCGACTTGAGATTCAGTCCGTTCAGTTTCTGTAAGGACCGCGGCTGCCGTCCTTGACGTGCGAAAGGTGACACTCGTGGAATTCGACGTGACCATCGAGATCCCCAAGGGCAGCCGCAACAAATACGAGGTCGACCACATCTCCGGTCGCATCCGGTTGGACCGGACGCTGTTCACCGCCACCCAGTACCCGGCGGACTACGGCTTCATCGACGACACCCTCGGCCAGGACGGCGATCCGCTCGACGCCCTGGTCCTGCTGTCCGAGGCCACGTTCCCGGGCTGCCTGGTGACCGCCCGGGCGATCGGCATGTTCCGGATGACGGACGAGGCCGGTCCGGACGACAAGGTGCTGTGCGTGTCGGCCAAGGATCCGCGGCAGTCGCACCTGCAGGACATCGGCGACCTGAGCATCTTCGAGCAGCTGGAGATCCAGCACTTCTTCGAGGTGTACAAGGACCTGGAGCCGGGCAAGAGCGTGGAGGGCGCGAACTGGGTCGGCCGCAAGGAGGCCGAGGAGGAGATCCGCTTCTCCTACGACCGGGAGAAAAAGCACCTGGCGGCCGAACACGCGATCGCCACCGGCGACGGACACACCCACCGCGCCGACTCGTAGTCGGCGAAAGACACCGGGGCGGCGCGGCCGTCCCGGCTCTCTACCACCGACCGCCGCGTTGCACTTCGCGCAGCCGCGGACGCACGTCCAGCAGGTAGACCAGGCTGCCGGTCAGGCCGGCCAGCCACAGCAGACTCTGCGGGGCGAAAGCCCCACCGAAAAAGCCCAATCCGAGCGCGACGGCGCAGGCCACGGTAATCCCGGCCCATGTGCCCTTCGTCTGCTTGTCGGCGGCCGCGAACGCGTCCGACCGACGACTCACGGCGTCCACCGCGGCGAAGACGCCAAGGCCCGCACCGCCGACGGCCAAGACCAGGTTGACGACGATGATGATCGGCGAGACCAAATCCACCCGTTAAGGGTACGTGTGATCCCGGACCGGTCCAGCCCGTTCGGCAGAAACGCGACGACCGGCACGCCGTGGGCGTGCCGGTCGTCTGCCATCCGGGCGCAAACCGGGAATCAG
>JBIOVW010000945.1:0-2664 GCA_044867945.1 Nakamurella sp.
CGCCGACGGCCTGACCGAGATCAGGTCCGAGGACCTGGCCTTCACCAAGGACGAGACCGCGGAGCTGCTGGCCCGGAGCGGTTTGGACCTCACCGACGACCAGCTGCGGGTGCTGCAGGACCGCACCCAGGGTTGGCCCGTGGGGGTCCGCCTGGCCGCGATGTTCCTCGCCTCCACGGACATCACCCGGGGCATCAAGCGATTCACCGGCAATGAGCGATCGGTGGCCGAATACCTGGTCGGGGAGATGCTGGACTTCCTCCCGGCCGCGGACCGGGACTTCCTGCTCCGAACCAGCATCACTCCGCGGATCGGCCCATCCCTGGCCACCGCGTTGACCGGCCGGCGCGACAGTGAGAGCGTCCTGCGGGGCCTGGTCGCGTCGAACGCCTTCGTGGTCGGTCTCGGCGACGACAGCGGCTGGTTCCGGTACCACCCACTGCTGCGGGACCTGCTGGAGCATCGGCTGAATCTGGAACAGCCCGGCTCATCGGAAGAACTGCACCGGCGGGCCGCGCAGTGGTTCGCCGCCCACGGCCAACCGATCCAGGCGATCCGGCACTCGACGACCGCCGGCGATTGGGACGAGGCCGGCAGATTGCTGACCGCCACCGCATTGCCGCTGGCCCTCACCCCACACGGACCGGCACTGGCCGCCGCCCTGGAACCGCTGGCCCGCCGGTCCGCGCAGGAACCCAACCTGACCACGCTGCTCGCAGCGGCGATCTGGCACTTCCAACAGCACGACTTCGACGCGATGCACCAGGACGCGACCGAGGCGGCAGAGTTCCTGCCCGCGGCCGCGGACGCGATCCGGGTTCCGGCCGAAATCCTGATCGCCGCCACCGCTCTCACTCACGACCGGGTCATCGGATCGGCCGCGCTGGTCGGGTCGTCGGACCGGTTGCTGTCCCTGCTGCACCGGGCGCCGCGACGACTCGTCCCCGCTGCCCGGCACTACCAGGTCATCGGCATGGCCAATCTGGGCGTCGGACAGCTGTGGGCCGGCGATCTCGAGGCCGCCGAGGACAACCTGACCACGTCCCAGGCGCAGGCCAGCGAGCTCGGGGTCGGCCTGACCGCACTGACGGCCGGCGCCCACCTTGCCGTCCTCGACGTGATCCACGGCCGGCTGGATGACGCGCACCGCCGGTCGACCGAGGCGCGCCAGGTGGTGGACCGCCGCGGATGGGCGGGCGAGCCCGAAGTCCTGGCCATGTACGTCGCGGCGGGGATGACGCTGCTGGCGCGGAACCTGCTGACCGAGGCTTCCGACACCATCAGCGCCGGACTGGCCGCCAGCAGCCGGGGCTCGGACACCGGCAGCCGGTTGGCGCTGGGCATCGCGGCGGTGGGGGTGGCGGCGGCCCAGCATGACACCGAGGCGGTCCGGTCGGCAGCAGACCGGCTGGCCACCGAACTGGCCAGGGTGCCCTCGGCGCCGGACCTGCTGGCCGGGTGGTGCGCCGTCGCCCGGGCCCAGGCGCTGATCGTGTCGGGCGACCCGACGGCGGCCGTCCAGTTGCTGGGTCCCCCCGCAGGAACAGGTTTCGCCGCAGCACTGCAGAGGGTGACCTTGGCCAGGGCGCACCTCGCGCGTGCCGAGGCGGACCGGCTTCCGGAACTGTTGGACCCGCTGACTGAACCGGGCGGGCCCTATCCGGGTGTCTCGGTGGAGGCGCGGATCCTGCTGGCGCTGGCCGCGGATCGGCAGCACCGGGACAGTGCCGCCATGGGCCTGCTGACCCAGGCGATCGACGTCGCCGCGCCCGAGGGCCTGGTCCGACCCTTCCTGGACGCCGGCCCGGCGCTCTCCGCGATGATCACCCGGCACCGGCACGTGGTGGCCAGGCACCTGGACTTCACCCGCGGGCTCCTCACCCCCTCCGCCGGCCCGGACCGGCCCGCTGCCGAGCCGATGGTCGAGCACCTGACCGAACGCGAACTCGTCGTGCTCCACTATCTGCCCACCATGCTGACCGCCGGGGAGATCGCCGACGACCTGTACCTGTCGGTGAACACCGTGAAATCGCACCTGCGGTCCATCTACCGCAAGCTCGACACCCCCACCCGGCGCGCCGCCGTCGAACGGGCGCGCGACCTGGACCTGCTGTGACGGAACCGGCGTCACCGGACAGCCGGCTCGGTATCCGACACGACTCGATCCGCGGACATGCGCTCGGCCAGCCGCGCCGCATCCCGGCCGACGAACCCGAGCAGCGCCGACCCGCGGCTGGTCTGCCAGGGCAACCCGAGGAAGTACAACCCGGGGACGTCGGTGACCCCTTCCCGCTGGCGGACCGCGCCGTCCACCACCACACCGGGGACATGCAACCAGGAGTAGTCCGCGCGGTAGCCGGTGGCCCATACCACCGCGTCGACACCGGCGGTCGCCCCGTCCGCGAAACGGGCGGTCCGTCCGGTGAAGCCGACCAAACGCGGCGCGAACCGCACCCCGTGGCGCCGCAACTCGCTGCTGCGGCTGCCGATGACCAGGTCGCCGCGGGAGCGCAGCCGGCGGGCGATGCGGCTGTGCGACGGCACGGTGAAGAAGCCTGACCGGGTCAGCCAGAAGAACAGATCGCGGCCCAGGATTCGCTGGGGGAGCTGCATCGGCCGGGAGCCGACCGCGACGGTGACCGGCTGGGTGGCGGCGAGCTCGGC
>JBIOVW010000946.1:0-3030 GCA_044867945.1 Nakamurella sp.
ACCGCGGTCCAGGGCGCCGGCGGGCACTGCGGCGGCCTCGGACAGCGGGTGTGGAATCAAGTCGTCTACGACTGGCTCGGCACGGTGCTGGACCCGGTCTGACCGAAGGGTGGGACACCCACCTCGAAGTGTGCGGTCAACCCCCTGGCCGCCGGCGCGGGGGAGCGCATGATCGGCAGTGGGTCAGTGGTCAGTGGTCAGGTGTCATGGGGTCGGTGGGGAGGTGACGGTCATGTCGGAGTCGCCAACGCCGGTGCGCGTGCTGATCGTCGACGACCAGCGAGCCTTCCGGACCGCCGCCACCGCGGTGGTCGAGTCGGTCGACCACTTCGAGGTCGTCGGCGCGCTGGAAACGGCCGAGGATGCGTTGTCCAACATCGAGCAGCTCCGGCCCGACCTGGTGCTGATGGACCTGAACCTGCCCGGCATGGACGGCGTGCAGGCCAGCCACCTGCTGCGCCGGCGGCACCCGGAGATCGTCGTGGTCCTGCTGTCCTCCTACGACGAGGCCGAGTTCGCCGACCTGATCACCGACTGCGGGGCCACGGCCTACGTGCCGAAAGCGGCGTTCGGACCCGACCGGCTGGAGGAATTATGGCTGGCGAGCGTCAGCCGGCGAGAGGGATGACGGCACGCGCGACGTCCTGATCGACCGACAGCGACCCGTCCAGCGCGGCCAGCCGGTCCCGGACGTGCAGCCATCGGTTCGGTGACCCCAGCGCCCCGGACACCTCGGCGGTCAGGGTCGCGTCGCGGACGGAGAGTCGCACCGTGCCCGGCCGATCCCGGGGCGCCACCTCGACGCAGAACAGGTAGGCGGCCGCCTCCAGGTCCCCATCCAGGCGGCCGGGCGGCAAGCCGTCGATTTCCAGGGTGACGTCGGGCCGGCGCGCCAGCTCGGTGGTCAGTGCGGGAATCAGACCCCGCCGTTCGAGCAGCGCGGGGAAGACACCGCGGACCACCGATCGCAGCTCCTCCAGCGCCGATTCGACCGCGGCGATCGCACCTTCGAGTGGCCCGGCCAGCGCGGCGATGTCGTGCACGTCGCTCAGGCTTTCCCGGGCCGTGACGAGCAGTGGCAGCACGCGGTGATCGATGTCCGCCGCCAGCCGCTCGCGGGCCTCGTCCTCGGCGCGGACCAGCCGACCGCGGGACTGCTCGAGTTCGGTGGAGGACGATTCGAGCTGCCGTACCCGGTCGGCGATTTCGGCCTCCAGCAGGGTGCCGCGGAACGCGACCCCGACCTGGTGGCCGATGTCGGCCAGCAGGGCCTGCTCGAACGGCCGAAGTCCGCGACCGGCCGGGACATCCACGCTCAGACAGCCGATCGGCTCCCCGAGATCGGTGACGGTGACCACATGATGGACCGACCGGGTGGCCGGCGGCCGACCCTCCGACCTCTCCCAGGCCGCGGTGACCAGCGGAGCGGCGGTGGGGCCGACCGTGGCCACCGCCCGCAGCGCGCCGACCGCGCGGCCGGCGGTCTCGGCCACCAGGGCCGGCACCGCAGCCGGGGTGGGCCGGTCCGCGAGCTCCCGGCTCAGGTCGGCCAACGCCTCGTACGGCGCCGCCCGAGCCCCGTAGACCAGCCGGTCGGCCCACCGCAGCATCCGGCGCCGCACCGGCTGGAACCCGGCCGCGACCAGTGCGGTGGCCACCAGGGACGGCCAGTACAGATCCGACTCCGCCGCCCCGAACCCGGTCAGCGCCCAGCCGATGGCGACCACCACCGCGACGTAGCCGACCGTGACGAACACGCCGAGGGTGGCGAGCACGATGGTGCGGGACAGGATGACGTCGATGTCGAACAGCCGATAGCGCAGGATGGCGACACCCACGCTGACCGCGACGAAGCTGTACGACAGGTGCCACGGCACGATGATGTACCAAGGGGCGCGGCTCAGCAGGACCTGGCTGGCCAGGGCGACCACCGTGGTTCCGGCCAGGGCGACACCGGATGCGGCGAGCCAGAGCAGCTGTTGCCGGGACTCGCCGGTGGCGATCGACAGGCGCCGCCAGATCGCCGCGGCGCCGAGCCCGACCGCGACCCCCACGATGAGGTAGCTCAGCAGGATCGCGACGACGGCCACCCCGCTGAGTTCGGCGCCGCGCAGCAGTTCCTGGGGCGGGATGGCCAGGACCACGACGTAGTCGAGCAGCAGGGCGCCGACCGGGACGAGCGGGGCGTACCGCCACCGTCGGGACGGGACCCGACCGTCCGGTGCGAGCAGGTAGATCAGTGCCAGGAAGGTCAGCGTCCAGATCGCGCTGAACAGCTGGCCGCCGATGATCAGCGCGTCCGGGGTCGCCGCCTGTCGACCGGTCGCGCTCAGATGCAGGATCGCGGCGCCGATCGTCAGGCCGATCTGGTTCCCGAGCTGTCCGGCCGCGAACAGCCAGCCGATCAGGTTGCGCGGGTAGCGGCTGATGATCAGCGCGCCCACCGCCGCCCCGAGCATCGAACCGATCGTCACCAGTGGGAATCCCAGGTCGACGATGACATCGTAGGACCAGAGCGGCATGCCGGCGGTGAACAACAGCACGCCCTCGACGACGGCGCAGGCGCAGGTCGCCGCGAAGATGATCCAGCCGAGTCGTCGCATCGGCTCAACCGGCTTCCGACGGGATCGGCAGCTCGATGTCAAGCCGGGTGCCGCGGCCGGGGTCCGAGGTCAGCTGCAGCCGGCCGCCCAGCGATTCAACCCGGTCCCTGATGTTCGCCAGACCCTGTCCCGGCGATACCTGTTGCGGGTCGAAACCGACGCCGTCGTCGGAGATGTCGAAGACGAGCCGGGTGCCGCGGAACCGGATGTCAATTCGGATCCCGGAGACCGAGGCATGTTTCGCGGCGTTCTGCATCGCCTCCACCGCGCAGAAATAGATTGCGGCCTCGAGATCTGCCGGTAGCCGGGGAAGTTCGTCGGCGGTCAGGGCGACGGCGACCAGGCTGCGCCGGGCGATCGCCCGCAGCGCCGGCACCGGGCCCTGCTCGGTGAGCGTCTGCGGGTACAGCCCGTGGGCGAGCTCGGT
>JBIOVW010000947.1:0-25517 GCA_044867945.1 Nakamurella sp.
CGCGGTCGTGGAGCTGGAGGCGGCCGACCTCCGGCTGGGCACGGTGATCGTCAACCGCAGCGGCACCGCCTACCTGCCGACCAAGGCGATGGCGCAGGCCGCCGACGGCACCATCGACGCGGACGCGGTCCGGGCGGGGCTGGACGCCGCCGGGATCTCGCTGTCCGAGGCCGACTTCGCGGGCCTGCTCACCGAGACCATCGAATACGCCTCGACGCTGCGCGCCCAGGACGACAGCGCCGCCACCCTCGACGAGTTGGACGTCGCGCGGCTGCACCTGACGGCGCTGACCGACGGCATCGACCTCGGCGGTCTGTATGAGCTGGCCGAGCAGCTGGCCGAGCAGGGCGTCCGATGACCACGACTCTCGACATCGACGCGATCCTCACCGACCCCGCGTCACGGATCGTGGTGTGTTGCGGGGCAGGCGGCGTCGGCAAGACGACCACCGCCGCGTCGATGGCGCTGCGCGCGGCCGAGGAGGGGCGCCGGGTCGTGGTGCTCACCATCGATCCCGCCCGCAGGCTCGCCCAGGCGCTCGGGGTACGCGAACTCGACAACACCCCGCAGCCGGTGCAGCTGGCCCCAGGCGCCACCGGTGAGCTGCACGCGATGATGCTGAACATGCGTCGCACGTTCGACGACATGGTGCTCGAGCACTCCGCCCCGGACACCGCGCAGCAGATCCTCGCCAACCCCTTCTACCAAACGGTGGCCACGTCCTTCTCCGGCACGCAGGAGTACATGGCCATGGAGAAGCTGGCCAACCTGGCGGCGTCGAACGAGTTCGACCTGATCGTCGTCGACACCCCACCCAGCCGCTCGGCCCTGGACTTCCTGGACGCCCCGCAACGGCTGTCCTCGTTCATGGACGGCCGGATGATCAAGCTCCTGGCCACCCCGAGCCGAGGCGTGATGAAGATCGTCGGGGCCGGTTTCGCGCTGTTCTCCAAGGCGGTCACCACCGTCCTCGGCGGGCAGATGCTGGCCGACGCCGCCCAGTTCGTGCAGCTGTTCGAGGACATGTTCGGTGGTTTCCGTGAGCGGGCCCAGGCCACCTACGAGCTGCTGCGCGCGCCGGGGACCAAGTTCGTCGTGGTGTCCATCTGCGAGGGCGACGCGCTGCGGGAGGCCTCGTACTTCACCGACCGGCTGCGGGCCGAGCACATGCCGCTGGCCGGGCTGGTGCTCAACCGCACCCATCCGCCGCTGGCCGACCTGGCCGCGGGCACCGCGCAGGTCGCCGGGGCCGCCCTGCGGGACCGGGCGCCGCTGGCGTCGGCGGTGCTGGACATCCACCGGCAGCGGCTCGAGGTCTGGAACGCTGAGTTGCACATGCGGGCCCGGTTCGACCGGGTGCACACCGGCCTGCCGGTGGTGGAGGTACCCGCGCTGCCCTCGGACGCGCACGACCTGCCCGCCCTGCGGGAGATCGGCCGCCGGCTGACCGCACACTGACCGTACGGCGCCCGGGCCGGGACGGGCGACAAGAGTCAGGGAAATGTCAGGTTTGGGGGTCGACCGGCATGACGGAGCCTTCGGCGACGCCGACGCGGCTGCTGCTGGTCGAGGACGATGACCGGATCCGCAGTGCGCTCGGGCTCGCCCTGGCCGATTCCGGGTACTCGGTGATCCCTGCCGCCACCGGTGAGCAGGGCCTGATCCGGATCGATGAGGAACCGATCGACCTCGTCGTGCTGGACGTGATGTTGCCCGGGGTGGACGGGCTCACCATTTGCCGGATGCTGCGCTCCCGCGGCGACCTCCCGATCATCATCATCACGGCCCGTTCGGACACGGCGGACGTCATCGAGGGCCTGGAGGCGGGGGCCGACGACTACATGACCAAGCCGGTCGTGGCCAGTGAGCTGGCCGCTCGCATCCGCGCCCTGCTCCGCCGCCGTCGCCCGTCCACCGACGACCGGGGCGCGAAGCAACGGTTGGGCGATCTCGAGGTAGGGCTCGACACCGGCGTGGTGCGCCGGGCCGGCGAGCCGGTGCACCTGACCAGGACCGAGTTCCGCCTGCTCGCCGAACTGCTCGCCGGGCGGGGCCGGGTGGTGACCCGTGAGGACCTGCTCCAGCATGTGTGGGGATACGACTACTTCGGGGACACCCGGCTGCTGGACGTCCACATCCGGCGGCTGCGGCGCAAGGTCGAGGCCGACCCGGATCAACCCCAGCTCGTGCAGACGGTGCGCGGGGTGGGCTACCGGGCCGGGATCCCGGATTGACCGGCGCCGGGACGCGGCTCCGGACGCTCTGGCGTCGCCGCCCCCAGCTGTCGCTGCGTTGGCGGGTGGCCGTGACCTTCGGACTGGCCTCGGTGGCCGTCGCCGCGGTGATCGCCATCGTGACCTGGCGGCTGGCATCCCAGTACATGATCGACCAGCGGGTGCAGCGGGCCACGTTGCAGGCAGCGGTCACCGCGCAGACGCTGCGCGCGGCCGCCCGGGAATCGACCGACCCGCTGCCGGATCTGCTGGCGAACCTGGCCACCGACCCCGACTCCACGATCCTGGTCGGCGGGGACGACGGTTGGGTGGTCGAAGGACGGGCGATCGATCCGGACCGGGTGCCGGCCACCCTCCGGGCCGGCGGGCCCGACGCTCGCTGGGAGATGCTGAACGTCGACGGTTCCATGGTGCTTGCGGTGACACTCGCGTCCGGCATCCCGGCGTCACCGGTTTTCGTCGAGGTCTTCCAACTCGTCGAGTACGACCGGACCCGTCAATTCCTGATCCTGGTCTTCGTCGGCGGGGTCATCGCAAGCGGGCTTTTCGGCGTCGCCATCGGCTGGTGGGCCAGTCGCCGGGCGTTGCGTCCGCTGATCACGCTGACCAGGGCGGCCGGGCGGGTGGCGTCCGGTGACCTCGGTGCCCGCCTGCCGGACCAGGGCGACCCCGATCTCGCCCCGATCGCGGTCGCCTTCAACCGGACCGCGACCGACCTGGAACAGCGGGTGCGGCAGGACGCCCGCTTCGCCGGCGACGTGAGCCACGAGCTGCGGTCCCCGCTCACCACGATGATCAACGCCATCGAGGTGCTCGGGCACCGCCGAGACGCCTTCGAGCCGACCGCCCGACAGGCGATCGACCTGCTTGAGGCCGAGGTGGCCAGGTTCCGGATCATGGTGGTGGACCTGCTGGAGATCTCCCGCGCCGACCAGGACGCCGGCGACGAGCACGTCGAACTCGTGGACCTGGGCGAACTCGCCCGCCGGGTCACCGGGTCGATCCCGGGCAGCCCGACCCCCGAGATCGCGTCGCCGGCGCCGCTGGTCCGGGGCGACCGGCGCCGACTCGTCCGGGTGCTCGCCAACCTGCTGGACAACGCCCGGCGGCACGCCGGAGGCGCCACCCGGGTCGCGATCTTCCGCCGAGGGCCCATGGCCCGGATCGAGGTCGACGACCGGGGCCCCGGTGTGCGGAGCGAATATCGACAGCAGGTGTTCGAGCGCTTCACCCGCATCCGCGGCAACGCCGACCACACCGACGAGGGTGGCAGTGGGCTCGGACTCGCCCTGGTGGCCCGGCATGTCGGCCGGCATCACGGCGCGGTCTGGGTCGAGGACCGGCCGGGCGGCGGCGCCCGGTTCGTGGTCGAGATCCCCTGTGTGCCCTTATCGTCCGGTGCCGACCGGTGACTGCTCATCGGACCCTGCCGCTTGGCGGCGTCTCCCGTCCACCGACATCGGAGTGAGGACGGCGACGGGAGCGCCGCCTCGATCCTGCGCGAGAAGCGGGCCGGATGAACCTGACGACTGCCTGACGATTCCGTGGCCGTTGGTGGCCAACCCGTCGGCGGTCCGAGAGACCTTCCTCGGTGCGGTGTCCAAGGACGCGCCGCCGCCGGGGCAGGTTGCCCGCCGACCACACCGTGTGGCGAGCATCCCGGATCACCGTTCTCACACCTCACCGCCGGTAGCCTGGCTCGGTGCGTGTGATGAGCGGCCTCGGGCGTCTGGTTCTCGGCACCCTGTTGGCCGGGGTGCTGGTGGCCGGGCTTCTGCTTCCCTATGCCGTCGGGACAGGCATCGCGTCGAACGCGATGACCGACGCCATCGACGATGCGAAGGCCGACCCGCTGAACGCCGACATCCCCCTGCGCACCACGATCACGGACTCCGCCGGCGCACCGATCGCCACGATCTACGACCAGAACCGCGTGTATGTCCCGTTGTCCTCGATCTCGGACTACCTGCAGGTGGCCGTGGTGTCGATGGAGGACCGTCGCTTCTACCAGCACCAGGGCGTGGACTGGCGGGGCACCGTCCGGGCCCTGCTGCGCAATGCACAGGACGATGCGGCGGCCCCGCAGGGCGGGTCGACACTGACCCAGCAGTACGTCAAGAACTACCTGTACCTGGTCGAGGCCAAGACCGAGGCCGAGAAGGCCGACGCCATCGCCACCACCCCCATCCGCAAGCTCAAGGAGGCCAAGCTCGCGCTGCAGGTGGAGCAGGAGCTGAGCAAGGCCGAGGTGCTCGAGCGGTACCTGAACCTGGTGGCCTTCGGCCCCTCGCAGTACGGGGCCGAGGCCGCGTCCCAGTGGTTCTTCGGCACCTCGGCGGACAAGCTGACCCTGGCCCAGGCCGCCCTGCTCGCGGGCATGGTGAACAACCCGCCCAGGTACAACCCCTTGGACGAGAACCACGTCCAGGACGCTCGGGACCGGCGCAACCTGGTCCTGGACGTGATGGTCGGCACAGGTCGGCTGTCGAAGGCCACCGCGGATGCCACCAAGAAGCAGGACCTCGGGTTGAACCCGAACCGCACCCGCAACGGCTGCGTCGCCGCGGACAACTCGCAGAGCAACGGCTTCTTCTGCCAGTACGTGCTGGACTACCTGGAGAATGCCGGGTTCGACAACGACGCCGTGGCCAGGTCCGGGTGGACGATCAAGACCACCCTGGACCCGGCTGTGATGGCCGCGGCGAAGGCGGCGGCGACGTCGAACGCCGACCCCTCGCAGCCCGGGGTGGAGCGGCTCGCCAACACCGTCGCGGTGGTCGGCAAGGACGAGCCCCGCAAGGTGCTGGCGCTGGCCACGAACCGACCGTACGGGCTCGACCCGGCCAAGGGTGAGACCGTTCAGCGACTGACCACGACGTTCGCACCGCTCGGGGCGGGGTCGACGTTCAAGATCTTCACCGCCGCCGCGGCGATGGAGATGGGCCTTGGCACGAACGCCACCATGGACGTGCCCGCGGAGTACACCAGCCCGCTGGTGCCGTCGGCGACGTTCGGCAACGCAAGTAGCTACCCGGCCTCGATGACGCTCGCGCAGGCCCTGGCGACCTCACCGAACACCGGCTTCGTCGCCCTGGAGGATCAGGTCGGGTTGCAGAAGGTGGCCGAGATGGCGGTCCGGCTCGGCCTGAAGGGCTACCAGCTCGACGCCGGCGAGGTCGACCCGGCGTTCGCCAGCGCCGGCACCGACTACACCGCGCAGGTCACCGCCCAGAAGATGGCCTCGTTCACCCTCGGGGTTTCCCCGGTCAGCCCGCTGGAGCTGGCCAACGTCGGAGCCACGCTGAACTCGGACGGCAGATGGTGCCCGCCCACCCCGGTGGACACCATCACCGACCGCGACGGGAAGTTCATCACCTGGGACAAGACCCCGTGTGAGCAGGCGGTGCCGGCCGAGCTGGCCCGCACCCTCGCGGTCGCCATGGAGGGCGATTTCACCGGCAACGGGACCGCGGCTGCCGCGGCGTCGGCGGCGGGCTGGTCGTGGACGGCGGCGGGCAAGACCGGCACCACTCAGGAGTACAAGTCGTCCGCGTTCCTGGGCTTCACCCCGGAGATGAGCGCGTCGGTGATCCTGTGGGATTCCGAGCCGAGGCCGCAGTCGATCTGCCGGGATCCGATCCGGTCCTGCTCGACCGATGAGGCCATGACCGGAGTCGGCATGGGTGGTGGGGCGGTCCCCGCGAGGACCTGGCTTGCGATGATGAAGCCGCTCAAGGAGGGCCAACCGGACACCTTCTTCCGGCCGGCCTCACCGACCTACATCAAGGGTGCGGCGAGCACGCAGGTGCCCAACGTGGTCGGCCGGAACGTGGACGAGGCGAAGAGCCAGCTCACCGCGGCAGGCTTCACCGTCAACGTGACGGCCCGACAGGATTCCGGGGCCTCGGCGAACGTGGTGGTCGAACAGAACCCGAAGGCGACCGCCCTGCCCGGCGGCGCCATCAGCCTGGTGGTGTCCGCGGGCGCCGGCGGCTGACCGGGCGGCGCTCACCGCATCCCGCCGAGGGCGGATGGTTAGGCTGCCGATCATGTCTTCGTCGCCCAGCCCCCCGTCCCGGCCGACCACCGGCGGGCGTTCACCCGGCCGGGCGCTTGCGTCTGCGGTCGGAGGGCTGGCCGTGGCGGGCGGCGCGACCGCCGCGTGGTCACTGCTGGTCGAACCGCGGGCGTTCACTCTGCGCCGGTTGGACCTGCCGGTGCTCGATCACGGGGCGTGGCCGATCCGGGTGCTGCATCTGTCGGACCTGCACATCGTGCCCGGGCAGCAATACAAGGTCGACTGGGTGTCGGCCCTGGCCGACCTACGACCGGACCTGGTCATCAACACCGGGGACACCCTGTCCCACCGTAAGGCGGTGCCCATCGCGCTGGCCGCGTTCGGCGATCTGCTGGAACTGCCGGGCGCCTTCGTCTTCGGCAACAACGACTTCTACGCGCCCGTGCCCAAGTCGCCGCACAAGTACTTCATGCCCAAGGATTCGCCGCCCCGACGGGGCCCCGGGCTGCCTTGGCAGGACCTGCGGGCGGGCATGGTCGAGCGCGGGTGGGTCGATCTGAACAACGTGCGGACCACTATCGACCTGCGCGGCCAGCGGGTGGCCTTCGCGGGCGTCAATGACGCCTACACCCGGCGGGACCACTACGAGCTGATCGAGGGCCCCGCCGACCACGACGCAGTCTTGCGGCTGGGGGTGACGCACACACCCGAGCCGCGGATCCTGGACCGTTTCGCCCTGGACGGCTACGACCTGATCCTGGCCGGCCACACGCACGGCGGCCAGGTGCGGATCCCGGGGGTCGGCGCGCTGGTCACCAACTGCGGCCTTGATCGGTCCCGGGCCCGCGGAGTGTCCCGCTGGGGGTCGCACACCATGCTGAACGTGTCCGGTGGGCTGGGCACCAGCCCGTTCATGCCGTTGCGGTTCTGCTGCCGGCCGGAGGCGACCCTGCTGACCCTGCGCGCCCGGCCGGCCTGAACTTTCGCCCGTGTGCTGCCGGCGGAGTGCGGGTGGTCAGGATGGTTCTCGGGATCGGCTAGACTCGTCCAGGCTTTCGGGGTGTGGCGCAGCTTGGTAGCGCGCTTCGTTCGGGACGAAGAGGTCGTGGGTTCGAATCCCGCCACCCCGACCAAAGTCACCGGCCCTGGCTCGAACACACGAGTCAGGGCCTTTGCGTTTTTGAGGCACCGCCCGCTCGTGGCCCATCACCCGCTGCACCATGTTCGGCGGCACGCCATCGTCGACCAGCCAGGTCGCATGCAAGTGCCTCGCCTTCTCTACTCATTCAAGTCGTGTCGTCTATGCACGAACTGGGTCTATCCGAACCCGGCCTCAACGATCCGTAGGACACGCCGTAGCGCGGTTGCTGGGACCAGCGCGCGCGTTCCAGCACGTCGCGTGTCCGCTCGGGCGATATCCGATGGCTGGCGATGTCCTCGGGCCAGGTGGCCACCTCGGCTTCGGCCCAGTCCGCCCACGAGGCGACGAGGGCATAGAAGTCGGTGAGGAAGGCGCCGAAGAGGAGGGTGGTTGCGCGGCGCTGGTCGTACAGCCCGTCTCCATCGGCGAACTTCTCGCCGCCCTCGATGTTGCCGGCATTCATCTCCACGGCCCACGCGCGGGCGCCGGCAATGGTGGCGAGGGCGTCGTTGCGGGTGCCGTGGTCCGCAAAGACGAGTTTGACAAGGCCTTCGAACTCGAGCTCTGGGCCGGCCCCAGGGGCGGCGAGCCACACGGCGAGCGCGCGTCGGCCGGACGGAGTGATCGAGTACACGGTGCGTGGGCGGCGGCCGACGGCGTCCTCACGGGAGCTGGCGTACCCGTGCAGGGCGAGCTTCTTGGGCTCTTCGAACAGTTTGCTCTGCGCGCGCGGCCACACTCGACCGACGCTGCGGCCCATTGCCTTGGCGAGCTCGTAGGTCGAGTGCGGGCGGACCGCGAGCACGCCGAGCACGCCGTACGTCGTTGTGGTGAGCCGTGGAAGTGCAGTTGACATGATCCTCCCTTCGGGACTATAAACGAGCATATACTCTCTTTGGGACTATTCAACGGAGGCGATGATGAATGGCATGACGTTGGAGGTCGACCCGCGGAACGCGGGCGTACTCCGTGACTGGGACGGTGAGCACGGGGCCTACTGGGCCGAGCACGCCGCGACGTACAACGCATCCATCGCCCGCTATCAGCCGGCTCTGCTGGCTGCGATCGGAGCTAAGCCTGGCGAGCGGATCCTCGACGTGGGGTGCGGTTCCGGTGGGCTCGCGATCGACGTGGTGCGCGGTTCGACGGGCGCGACCGCGTTGGGCGTCGACCTGTCGACGGCCCAGCTCGAAGTGGCGCGGCATCAGGCCGGCGGACTGCCGGTGACGTTCGAGCAGGCCGACGCGCAGGTGCGGGACTTCGGAGCGCACGCCTTCGACGTGATCGCCAGCCGGACCGGCACCATGTTCTTCACGGACATGGCGATGGCCTTCACCAACCTCGCCCGCGCGACCCGACTCGGCGGGCGCCTGGTGATGCTCGTGTGGCGCGGGATCGAGGACAACGAGTGGCTCCGCGAGTTCTTCGGCGCGATCGGGCGGGTCCTGCCAATGGCTCCACCGCCGGCCGATGCCCCGGGTCCGTTCTCGCTCAGTGACCCGGATCGCGTGCGCGACCTGCTCCACGGCGCAGGCTGGAGTGATGTCAACTTCACCCCCAAGGACGAGCTGATGTGTTTCGGGCCCGACGCGAACACCGCGACCACGTTCGTCGTCGGCCAGATGAAGTGGCTGTTCGAGAAGCTCGACGACGTCGGCAAGCGGCAGGCCGAGGCGAACCTGCGCGACGTGATGGCCGCGCATGCGGGCAAGGAGGGCGTGCTCCTCGGGTCCGGTGCCTGGATCGTCACCGCGCGACGCTAACGATGCTCATCGTGAAGCTGACTGGAATCGAGTTCAGCTCGACGGCCATAGTCGAATGGAAGCCCTTTTACGGTCAGACTCCACGCGAATCCATACTTCATTGTCATTCTCAGAGACGGCACGCGGCAATGTCAGCCAGGCACGTCCGTTCGTGGAGTACCGACTGAGATTACTTGACTCCGCTCTGCGGAGCCTTCACAACCAATGATGTGCAAGCTGACTCCTCAAGCGGACTCGGCGGCGCGCTTCATCCCCTGAGCCTCGGCGGTCAAGTAGCGGTTGGTCAGCCCCTTGTAGAAGAGAGCGGCGACCGGAACCAGCAGGCCTCGCATCTCCAGTGTCAGGGTCAGGCGGGAGCGACCTTCCTCCAGCGCCACGACACGGTGGCCCGCGACGTCGGTCAAGCCACCGGACTGCTGGCGGAACTCGAAGTAGGACGGCGCATCCCAAACGGTGACCTCCCATGTGCCCTCCGGCAGCTTCGGTTGCTTGAGGCGCACGCGGGTACCGGTGGCAATAGGAGAAGGCGTAAGCAGCTCGACGAGATCGACCGTCTCGATCCGCTGCGGCCACGCTTGCAGATCGCTGAGCACGTCCCACACCCGCTGCTGCTGGGCATCGATATCGATGGATCGCTCAAAGCGCATGGCGGAGGGTCACCTCGAGTTACGCTCAACCAAGCCTGCTGCTCGGCAGCGTATCAGCCCCACGACGCCGCCTCTGGAATCGATCTGGTGCGCACTCGGACGCCGGGTCCCCGGGCGAGCAGTGCATATTCCATTGCTTAGGACGGATGCCGAAACCCACGCGACTTCTTTCGGTGGGCGATCACCGGTGGGTCAGGAGCCCACCAGTGCGAATTTCTCCCACGCCCCGATCGCCGTCCGGTTGGCAATCAGTGGCGACCCGCCTGCGGCCTCGGCGGTGACATACCGGCCGTTCGCCGCCGCGCGCAGACTGATCGTCGAGTCCGAGTTCGGCACCAGGGTGAACGTCTCCCACGCGCCGGCCGCCCCGCGGTTGGCGATCAGGCTGGAAGCGCCGCCGTTCTCGGCGCACACCCACTCGTTGTCGGCGTGCGCGCGCAGCGCCACCCGGGACCCACCGAGCGTCACCAGGTCGAACCGCTCCCACTGGCCGATGGCGGTCCGGTTGGCGATCAGCGGCGCGGCACCGGCGCTCTCCGCGGTGACGTACCGTCCGTTCGCCCGGGCCCTGAAGCTGACCACCAGCGGCTCGGCGCACCGGCCCAGGTCCTGTCCACCCCCGGGGGTCCAGGGCAGGGCGACCGGAGGTGCGCTCGCGTTCCGGTCGACGTAGGCGGTCGCCAGCGCCTGCCACCGCCCGTACAGCGTCGGATTGCCGCTCCTCTGCACCCGCTGGGCCGCGTCGTTCAGCGACATGCTCGCCCACCCGGGGATGTCCAGCAGGCCCGACGTCGGCGCGGCGCTGCGCGGGCCGCCGAAGAACGCCATCGCCTGCCACCGCGGATCCAGCAGCCGGCGGACCACCCCGGCCGGGTCCGTCCGGCCGTTGCTCGCCCCGTAGTCACCCCAGCCGTACGCCGGGCGCTGCTGGAACAGACCGATGGAGTCGGTGTCGTGTGCGCCGTCCAACGAGCCGAACCTGTCGTGCGGGTAACGCAGCGACAGCTTGGTGGTGGCCAGCCAATAGGCCCGGCCCGGCCACGGCCAGGATGCCCTCTGCGTGCTGGTGCCATCGTTCGCCAGATTGCGGATCGACGACTCCTGCTGCATCACCATGACGGCGATGATCTGACCCTTCCGGTTGATGCCCATGGTCTTGGCCACGCCGATGGTGGTGCGCACCGCGGCATCCCGGGCCGCCCGAGTCGGACTTGCACCGTCACAGTTCGCCAGTGCTCCTTGTTGCGCACCGGCGGCCGACCCGGACTCCACGCCCGGCGCGGCCGCGGCCGGACCCGATCCGCTCAGTGTCAAAGCCAGCGCCGTCACGATTGCGACCACGATTGGCACGATCATCGCTCGGCGCAACGGGTCGCTCATCGCACCACCCTCGGTACCAGGTGGCCGATCGCGGCCACTGTCCGTCAGCGGGTCTTGACAGTAGGTCACCTCCTGCGGGTATGGCGCGTGGGGGCGGTCGGCCGGGCCGGTCGACGGCTGGGCAGGATGATCCTCATGCCCGAGGAAGCGACCCGCACCCACCACCCGATCGCGACCGTGCCGGACCGGCTGTTCGACGATCCCGAGGTGGACGACCGCTGGCGCCGGCGGTTCACGGCCGTGCGGCTGGGCCTGCCGCACCGCGCGCGGGACCATGCCGATCGGACCTGCTACACCTCGAACGCCACGGGTCGAACCGAGATCTGGTGCTGGGACGTCGCCGCGAACCGACACCGGGTGGCAACCGATCGACCCGACGGGACGACGGCCGCGACCCTGTCCGCGGACGGGTCGACGCTGTGGTGGTTCGACGATCACGACGGCGACGAGTTCGGATCCTGGCGCAGCCAACCGTTCGGCACCGGCCCCGCCGCGGAGGCGACGCACCCACTGCCGGACGCACCGCCGGGCTACCCCGCCGGACTGGAGGTGGGCCGGCGGGTGGTGCTCGCCGGATTCGCCGACGACGACGGATCCCGCATCCATCTCTCCATCGACGGCGGGGCGCCGCGGGTCGTCTACCGGCATGTCGAGGACGCCTCGGTCGGCGCGCTCACCGCGGACGAGACCATTTGGGTGCTCGCGCACACCGAGCACGGCGACGCCCGCTATCCGGCGCTGCGGGCGGTGTCGGTCGACGACGGGCGGGTGCTCGCGGAATTGTCCGACGCCCCGGGCAAGGGCCTCGACCCACTCGCGGTCAGCCCGATTCCGGGCGATCAGCGGGTGCTGGTCGGCCATGAGCGGCGCGGCCGTGACGAGCTGCTGCTCTGGGATCCGGTGGCCGGCCCCGCCACCGAACTGGTCCTGGACCTGCCCGGCGACCTGGACGCCGGCTTCGCCCCGGACGGGGCAGCGCTGATCGTCCTGCACACGCATGCCGGCCGGACGACGGTGCACCGATACGAGCTGTCCTCCGGGTCCCTGACCGAGCTGCCGACCGCTCGCGGTGTGGTCGGCGGCGCGTCCGCTCGGCCGGACGGTGCGGTCTGGTACCGCTGGACCGACGGCGCCTCGGCGGGCCGGTTGCGTGTCTTGGAGCCGGACGGCGCCGACCGGGAGTTGTTCGCGCCGCCCGGCGAGCCGGCGCCGGGCAGCGAGCCGGTCGAGGACCTGTGGGTGAACGGACCGGGCGGTCCGATCCACGCCTTTCTGGCCCGGCCGCCCGGCACGGGGACGAGAATGCCTTTGCCCACCGTCTTTTCGGTGCATGGCGGACCGGCAGCGGCCAACGAGGACGCCTTCGATCCGACGAGGGCGGCATGGTTGGACGCCGGGTTCGCGGTGGTGCAGGCGAACTACCGCGGCTCGACCGGCTACGGGTCGGCCTGGCGGGACTCGTTGACGCAGCGCATCGGTCACACCGAGCTGGCCGACATCGCCGCCGTGCAGAACCACCTCGTCGAAAGCGGCGTCGTCGACCCGTCTCGCTGCGTGATCGCGGGCTATTCCTGGGGCGGATTCCTGGCGCTGCTCGCCCTGGGCACCCAACCGGACCGGTGGACGGCCGGGGTGGCCGGTGTCCCGGTCGCCGACTACGTCGCGGCCTACGAGGACGAGATGGAACCGCTGCGGGCGTACGACCGGGCCCTGTTCGGCGGGTCCCCGGGAGACGTTCCCGACGCGTACCGGGATTCGTCGCCGCTGACCTGGGTGGACCGGGTTCGAGCGCCCGTGTTGGTGCTGGCCGGCGAGAACGACCCGCGCTGCCCGATCCGGCAGATCGAGAACTACCTGGACGCGCTGGCCGCTCGCGGCGCGTCGTACGCCGTCTACCGGTACGACGCCGGGCACGGTTCCGGCGTGATGACCGAACGAATCCGCCAGCTGGCGTGCGAGATCGCGTTCGTCCGGGACGCGCTGGAGCCGCCGTGACCTGCCGATGAGTCATGCTGATGGGATGCAGCTACTGGCGCGCCGGCCTGCTGCCCTGCGGGAAGGGCGGGCCGCGCCGCTCGGACGCATCCCGGCTGCCCCCGAACATGCCGGGTGGGTGGACGGCAGCGGCAAGTATGGCGTCCCGAAGGGACTTCCTCCCGCGGCTCGGCGCGTTCGTGCCCTGAGGCCGCCGGTGCCCTCGGCGGTCACTCCACGACACCTGGGCGCACTTCACGACACTCGAGCGCACCCTGCGCGTCGCCGGCGTGGTGCAGAGTGCGCCCACATGTCGTGAGGTGCAGCGTCGGCGACAGCGGTGTCCCGACTCAGCATTTGTCCACATGCCCCAAAATGATCCACATTCTCGGAACTGCACCCGCTCAGGTGCTGATCCGGCGAGACAGTTACCCCATGACTGCTGCGGCCATTCCTCCCATTCCGCCCGGCGCGCTCATCGCGCGCGACCAGGCCCTGCTGTTCGGTATCGGTCGGGATGACATCAAGCGTCGGCTGGATCGCGGCGAGTGGGTGTTACTGCGCCCTGGCGCCTACGTGCGCGCCGACGTCCTGGCTTCGATGTCCGATGTGCAGCGGCACCTGCTGCAGATCGACGCGACGGCGACCGGTTCCGCCGAGATCATCAGCCACCGCTCGGCGGCTGTCCTGAACGGCATCGAACTGGTGCGGGTGCCGGGTCGCCGGGTCACCGTCACCAGGCCGACGGCCCGCGCCGGGCGGCGCACTCCGGTTCTGCACACGTACTGCGCGCCGATCGACAAGGACGAGATCGTTCGGGTGGGGCCGCACTTGGTCACCGATCCGGCTCGGACCGTCGTCGACCTGGCTCGCTGCCTGCCGTTCGAGGACGCCGTCGCTGCGGCCGATTCCGCGCTGCATCTCAAGCTCGTCACGCCGAAGGAGCTGGCAAAGGCTGTCGCGAGGGCTCCCCGTCGACCGGGAATACGCGCCGCACACCGAGTCGTCGCATTCGCCAGCCCACACGCGGAGAGCGTGGGCGAGTCCCGCAGCCGCGTGCTCATCACCCGTGAGCTGTTGCCCCAACCAACTTTGCAGTGGGCCATTCGAGACGAAACCGGCGTCGTGATTGCGCACACCGATTTCGGATGGGAGGAGCGGCGCACCGTCGGTGAGTTCGACGGCGCCGAGAAGTACGGCCGGCAGCTCCGTCCCGGCGAGCGACCGGGCGATCGGATCTTCGACGAGAAGCTCAGGGAGGACCGAATCCGTCGATTGGGCTGGACCGTGGTGCGCTGGACATGGCCCGAGCTTGACCAGCCGGGCGTCGTGGGTGACCGGATCCGACGTGCTCTGGAGCACGCCGACCGCCGCCTGGCGCGGTCATGACCGGATGCGCCGGATCCGGCCCCACGCCACGACACCCGGGCGCACTCCACGACACGTGGGCGCACTCTGCGCGCCGCCGACGTGGTGCAGGGTGCGCCCGGATGCGGTGAAGTGCGCCCGGGTGATGCAAGGTGTGCCCCGGCCCGGAGTCCCGGCGCGGACGTCGTGTCGCGTGGTGCGCGCGCGCGGACCGACACCGCGGCGGCCTCAGCAAAACCCGGCGGACCGCAGCGGCCAACCCGCCCCGGTCGCCGGCGGAAGACCAAGTTCAGTGCAGCTCGGGGAAGTCCTCCACCGCGTACTCCACGCCCGGCCCGCCGGCGGCACCCGCGCCGGCGCCCCCGCCGTGCAGCTCCTGCTCCCGCCCGCGCAGCTCCACCCGGCGGATCTTGCCGGAGATCGTCTTGGGCAGCGGTCCGAATTCCAGCCGCCGGATCCGCTGGTACGGCGCCAGCCGGTCCCGGGAGTGCTCGAAGATCAGCCGCGCCGCCACGGCATTGGGGTGGTAGCCCTCCGCCAGCACGACGTACGCCTTGGGCACGGCAAGCCGAAGCGGTTCCGGCGAGGGCACCACGGCGGCCTCGGCCACCGCCGGGTGCTCCAGCAGCACCGACTCCACCGCGAACGGCGAGATCCGGTAGTCCGACGCCTTGAACACGTCGTCGTCGCGCCCGACGTAGGTGAGGTAGCCGTCCTGGTCGCGGGTGCCGAGGTCGCCGGTGTGGTAGTAGCCGCCGCGTGTCGCCTCGTCGGTTCGGCCCGGCTCGCCGTGGTAGCCGGTGAGCAGCCCGACCGTGCCCGTCGAGAGGTCGAAGCAGATCTCACCTTCGTCCCCCGGCTCCCCGGAGGCCGGATCCAGCAGCGCCACCCGGTACCCGGGCATCCCCAGCCCCATCGACCCCGGACGCACCGGCACGCCCGGCGAATTGCCCACCGCCAGCGTCATCTCGGTCTGCCCGAAGCCGTCCCGGACGACGACGCCCCAGGCCCGACGCACCTGCTCGATAACCTCGGGATTCAGCGGCTCCCCGGCGCCCACCGCCTCGCGTGGCGGGTTGCGCAACCGGGTCAGATCCGCCTGGATCAGCATCCGCCATACCGTCGGCGGCGCGCAGAAGGTGTTCACGCCCTGCGAGTCCAGCACCCGCATCAACTCGACCGCGTCGAACCGGGTGTAGTTGAAAATGAGCACCGTCGACTGCGCCAGCCACGGCGCGAACACGCACGACCAGGCGTGCTTGGCCCAGCCCGGCGAGGAGATGTTCAGATGCACGTCACCGAGCCGCAACCCGATCCAGTACATGGTCGTCAGGTGCCCGACCGGGTACGAGATCTGACTATGTTCCACCAGTTTCGGCAACGCGGTGGTGCCGGACGTGAAGTACAGCAACAGCGGGTCGTCGGCCTTGGACACCCCCTCCGGCAGGTAGCCGGCGTCCGCCGGGAACACCTGGGTGTCGTCGTACTCGATCCACCCCTCGACCGGACGGCCGACGGCGATGCGGACGAAGGTGCCGGGAACGTGGCGGAAGGAGTCGGCGTCCACGTCCCGGGCGACGACGTACCGCGCACCGCCACGCCGCACGCGGTCCGCCAGGTCGTCGGGCGTCAGCAGGGTGCTGGCCGGGATGATCACCGCGCCGATCTTGATCGCGGCCAGCGCGATCTCCCACAGCTCGACCTGGTTGCCCAGCATCAGCACGAGCCGGTCGCCGCGCCGCACCCCGTTGGCCTCGAGCCAGCCGGCGACCTGATCCGAGCGCCGGGACAGCTCGCCGTACGACCAGGACGCCACGGAGCCGTCCTGCTCGACGATGATCAACGCGGGCCGGTCCGGGTGTTCGGCGGCGACGACGTCGAAGCACTCGATGCCCCAGTTGAACGTGGCCGGCCGCGGCCACGTGAACCGGTCGACTGCGGCCGCGTGGTCGGCGCCGTACTGCAGGAGCAGGTCCCGCGCCGCCCTCAGCTGGTCGGTGGCGGGGGTCGGCACAGCTGTCATGACGGTCCTCTCCGGTCGGACGCACGTCGGTGTAGCGCCCGGCGTTGTCGAGGATGTCACCGGCCGGCGGTGCCCGCGAGGGCGAGGGCACGGATGGGCCGCCGACGGATGGCGCCCCAAGGCCGGCACCGTCAGGGTGCCGCCGGCCGGCCGGACCACCGGCACGCGAAGTCGACCAGCTGATCGGCCTGGGCCCGCACCGAACCGGCGGCGGCCTCGTCGTCGGTGGAGCCGTCGACCTCGAACCGGGTGACGGTGCTGTTGATCGCCAGGCCGAGCGGGGTGGGCCAGCCGCGCAGGGCGTGCGCGATCTGCCGCAGGGTGCCAAGCGTTGCCACCGTGGCCTGCCAGCCACGGGCGACGGCGATCAACCCCACCGCCCGCCCGTCCAGGTAGGGGCGAGGATCCCCCCGAAGTTCCTCCAGGTAGTCGAGGGCGTTCTTGACCAGGCCGGACACCGTGCCGTGATAGCCGGGTGAGCTGATCACCACAGCGTCCGCCCGGCGGACGGCGTCCACATAGCCGGTCGCGGCAGCCGGCAGCACGGCCCCCGTGTGGTAGGGCGGCAGGTCCAGGTCCAGGCCGGTGAACGTCTGCACATCCGCGCCCTTGTCGGCCACCCGGGCCAGCACCGCCCGCAACACCCGGTCCGACTGCGAATGGTCGTCCATCGACCCGCCGATCCCGACCACCCTGATGCTCACCCGGTCGATACTGCCCGGTGCGACCCGATAGCGTGCACACCCGGGGTCGGACGCGCACCGCGTCGGCCGGAGCGGAGACCAGCATGATCACCCCACCACGGGCACCGGTTGCGATGACGGTGATCGACCCCTGACGCGCCCGCCTCGGGCGCATGCCGTCCTGTTCGCGGCCGTCCTGCTGACAATCGGGGTCACCGGCTGCGGCGGTGCACCCCAACCCGCCGACCCCCCGGCGTCCTCGGCGCGCTCCACCTCCGCCGCGGTCGACTCCGCGGTCGACTCGGCGGGCGACACGGGGCCCACGTCCGGCGAGGCCGGCGCCACGTCCACCGCGCCGGCGGCCTCGGTGAGGGTCGTGCCGCTCGATCCGGGGGTGTCCGACGAGGCCAGTGGCATCGCCGCGTCGTCCACCTCTCCGGGACTGTTCTTCCTGATCGACGACGGCACCGGCACCGGCGACCTGGCGGTGGTCGACGCGCGGGGATCGCTGGTCACCCGGGTGCGCATGGCCGGCATGGCCGCGGGCAACGCAGAGGCGCTGGCGGTCGGCTCGTGCGGGTCCGTACCGCTGTCGGACGGCGGCCCGGCCGACCGATGCCTGTACGTCGGTGACATCGGCGACAACAAGGAGCTGCGGGAGGACATCGTGGTCTACCGCTCCGCGGAACCCGACCTGTCGGGTGCCGACCCCGATGGGTCGGTCACGGTCGCCGCCGACGAGTGGCACTACACCTATCCCGACGGCCCGCACAACGCCGAGTCGATGATGACCGCACCGGACGGCTCGCTGCTGGTCGTGACCAAGCCGAAAGGCGATGCGCCGCATCGCATCTACCGAGCGGATCCGGGCGGCGGCGAGCTCGCCCCGGTGCGCGAGTTCCGGATCCCCGGCTCCGAGCGACCGCTGCGCACGATCCTGACCGGCAACGTCGCCACCGATGTGGCCACAACCCCGGGCCGGGTGCTGCTGCTCACCTACGACGACGTGCACGAGTACACCGCCCCCGATCCGTCGGCGGATCCGACCACGTTCCCCGACTGGCCGGTCCGGTCCCTGCCATTCCCGCAGCTGCCGCAGGCCGAGGGGATCACCGGTGCCGCCGACGACTGCGGGTACGCGATCGTGTCCGAGGCCGGGCCCGGCGGCGGCGCGGGATCGCTGGGGATCGTCACCTGCTCCTGACCACCGGGGGGCTCGGATCAGCGACGCAGCCGGATCACCAGGGCCGGAGCCGGCCAGTTCCCCGACAGGTCGGTGGCCACCACGGTGTCGTCCAGCCAGGTCAGGAACGGAGGCATGGTCGGTTCGGACACCGGCAGCGCAGTGCTGAGGACCCGGCGATCCGCCTGCAGGTCGACGATGAGCAACGTGTACCCGCCGTCCAGTTCCGCGGTCATCGCAAGGAACCGTCCATCGGGTGAGTAGACCGTGCCGGCGCAGGAGCGGGACTCGGCCAGGAGGGGCGTGCCCTCGCTGCCACTGCCGACATCGCTGCCATCGGTTGCGAACCGGACCGTCGCGCCGAGGCTGCCGTCGGCGTTCCACGGGCAGGCCAGGACCCCATCGCCGGGCGGATCGACGGCGGTCACCACCACCGATCCACCGGGTTGCTCGAACCGTCCCACGACGCGCGCGGATCCGGTGGTCCGGTCCACCCACCACACCGTCTGCCGATCGCCGGTGAGGTGGGCGGCCAGCGCGATACCGGCGCCGCCCGCGTGGATGGTGGGTTGCCCGTTGACGAGATCGGCCGGCAGCCGAGCGATCTCGCCGACCGCATCGGAGTCGATGGGCACCGCGAGGATCGGCCCGTCGTCGCCGGTGGTGAAGGGCAGCACGATCAACGCCGAACCGTCACTCGACCAACCGACCCTGGACACGGCCCACACCGCCGGGTCGGTCGACAACTCGGTGACGCCGTCGGGACCGACGACCCGGACCGCCCCGGTGGCGGTGTCCATCACGTAGACCACCCGGTGCTGCTCGTCCGGTCCACCCAGGATCAGCAGGTGCCGCCCGTCCGGCGAGAACAGCACGGTCCTCGGCCGGTCCCCCTGCGCCAACTCAGCGCAGACGGCGTCCCCGCCGTCGATGGGTTCGAGGCAGGCACGACCCTCCGACAGTCGGAGCGTCGCCCCGGTCGGCGACGTGAGCCCGTCCCGGCCGAACGTGAGTTCCGCGGACGCCCAGCCGCCGACGACGGTGTCCACGGAGGACGCCGCCGCGGTTGGTGTCGCGGACGAAAGCGTTGTTGTCGGCGGAGATGTCGGTGGGTTGGAAGTCGACGCGGTCGCGGCGATCTGCGCCGAGCCGGCCAGAGCGCTCGAGCAGGCGCCAAGGATCGGCACCAGCACCGCGATCAACAGCAGTGCCGGCCGGAAGCGGCGAGCAGGGAACACCATGACGCGAAGATAGCCGGTCGATCCGACGACCCGTTCGAGTTGTCCACAATCACGATCGCCACGAAAATATTGTCCACATTTGGCATGTGGCCTTGCGCAAGTCGTCAGGTCGAGGTAGTTGCGGCTTCCTCGGCATCGATCCGGGCCAGATACCTGGCGTGGCCGCGTCGCCCGTAACGCTCGAACAGCGGGATGATCCGGTTCGACGCGCCCGGCACGAAGTTGGCCAGTCGGGTGGTGATGCTGTCGGTGTACGGCAGGTACACCTCCAGACGTCGTCCGGTCAAGGCCTTCTCGTACGCACCGACGACCTCGGACACCGTGAGCACCCGGCCGACGAAGTTGAGCATGCTGCCGCCGTGCCTGGCCTCCAGCCGCAGCATCGGGGTGTCCACCCCGCTCGGGTAGACCCCGGCGACCCGCACGCCCGTGCCGGCCAGTTCGGCGGACAGTGCGGTGAGGAAGGCCCGCAGACCTGCCTTCGCGGCCGAGTAGGTCGCCGAGCCGGGCAGCGAGATGATCCCACCCATCGACACGGTCGCCAATAGCCGGCCCTTACCGCGGGCCAGCATCCCGGGCACCGCCGCGTTGATCAACTGGACCGGGCAGGACAGCATCACGTCCACCTGGGCGGACAGATCGACCTCGTCGAAGGTGCCGACGGGCCCGGGCACGATCAGCCCGGCGTTGCAGACCAGCACCTCCAGCCGGTCCGCCCACTCGTCGCGGATCCGCCGAGCCAGGGCGAGCACCTCGTCCCGGTTCCGGGCGTCGCACGCCACCCCGATGGTGTTGCCGCCGGTCGCGTCCACCGCGCGAGCGACTGCCGACGGGTCGACGTCCACCGCGATCAATCGATACCCCTTGCCACGCAACATCAACGCGACACCGCCGCCGATCGCCCCGGCCGCTCCGGTGACCAGCGCCAATCGTTCAGACACGGGCATCGACCATTCTGATCGCATCGAACCGACCGGGCCGCAGCTCAGCCCAACCCATCAGCCCGGCCACCCGGCTCAGCGCGCGCTTGAAGGCCCGCACCTCCACGTAGTTGGTGTGCCGGGGGCTGTCCACGAACCGCACCCCGCTGCTCAGGTCCGGATGGTCGTGTGTCATCAACTCACGGAAACGTGCTACCTGGACAGGGTTGTCGCGATGGTCGGCCAGGTGCTGGGCGACCAGGTTGGCGATCCGGTCGAACAGCGTGTAGGCGCTGGAGTTCACCTCCAGGTAGCTCACTCCGAACAGCCCCGGCCGCGTCGCGAACGCGTTCAGGTACATGTTCGGCCGGCCGTCGGTCCAGGACAGGTAGTCGTGCGGCACATAGGGAATCGACATGTCGTACCCGGTCGCGAAGACCACCAGATCGATCCGCTCCCGGGTCCCGTCGGTGAACACCACGTCCCGCCCGTCGAATCGCAGAACACCTGGCCTGGCGGCGAGGTCGCCGTGCTGCAGGTAGTGCAGCAGCTGGGTGTTCAGCAGCGGGTGCGTCTCGAACAGCTTGTGGTCGGGTCTGGGCAGTCCCCACCGGCGCACGTCACCGATCACCAGCGGCCGCATCACCGAGTACAGCAGCCGTTCGCCCCAGATCGGCAGCCACTCGGTCTGGTCCGACGGCTTCCCGGCAAAGAACTTCGGGACGAAGTGATAACCCCGGCGGGTGCTGATGAACGCGGCGTCGGCGGCCGGCGCGGCGTCGCAGGCGATGTCGGCACCGGAGTTGCCCAACCCGACGATCAGCACCCGCTTGCCGGCGAACAACGACGGATCCCGGTACTGCACCGAATGGATGATCTCACCGGCGAAATGCCCCGATACGTCGGGCGTTCGCGGATCCCAGGTGACCCCGGTGCAGCAGACCAGCGCCGATGCCCGGACCTCGCCGGCAGAGGTGTCCACGGTCCAGCTGCCGTCCTCCGCCTGCCGGCTGCCCAGCACCGACGTGCCGAACGAGATCCCCGCCCGCAGCCCGAACGCGTCGGCGAACGAGTGCGTGTACTGCAGGATCTCGGTCCGTGACGGGTAGTCGGCGTAGGACTCGGGCATCGGGAAGTCGTAGAAGCCCGACTTGTCCCGGGACGAGATGAAATGGGCCGACTCGTACATCGGGGTGCCGGGGTTGTCGATGTCCCAGATGCCGCCGAGATCGCGGTGCCGCTCGAACTGCACGTACGGCAGGCCGCGCACCCGCAGCGCCCTGGCCATGGCCAACCCCGCCGGCCCTGCGCCGACCACGGCCACCGGCAGCGCCGCCGACGGCGTCGGTGACGGCGCCGGTGAACCAACCATGGACTGCTCCTTCGAAGTCCCGAGGAGCGTATCTGGTCAAACGTCCAAGTCAAATGACCAAGCCGCGGTAACGTCTGCCGCATGAGTACCGAGGGGGGCGTGCGCCGACGCCGACCACGCGGCCCTGCAGCGGGGCGAGAAACCCGGACCGCCCTCGTCCGGGCCGCGCTGCAGGTGATCGAGCAGGAGGGCATCGCCGCGGCCACCACCCGCCGAATCGCCGAGCAGGCCGAGCTGTCTCTGGGCGCCGTGCACTACTGGTTCGCCGACAAGGACGACCTGCTCCGCGCGGTGGTGGACGTGCTGCTCCAGGAGGTGCGGGACGACCTGGGGACGGGTCCGGACGGGGAATCGGCCGGGCATCGGCTGGCGCGGATCTTCGCGAACTACATCGCGATGCGACCCGGTCGGCAACTCGCGCTGTTCGAGGCCACGACGCACGCCATTCGCACCGAGGGGCTGCAACCGCTGGCGGTCGGGCAGTACGAGGCCTACCGCTCCGCCGCGCGGGAGGGGCTCGGGCCCTGGCACGAGCAGGTCGACCAGGAACTGCCCGGCGGCACCGACGCGCTGGCCGCGCTGCTGGTCGCCGTGGTCGACGGGCTCACCCTGGCCAACCTCGCCGACCCGGAGCGCAGCCATGCCGGCGAGGCGTTCGTCCTGTTCGCCGACCTGCTCAGCCGGGCCGGCCTGCACTGACCACCTCGGCGATCTGCACCGCGTTCAGCGCGGCCCCCTTGCGCAGGTTGTCGTTGGAGACGAACAGCACCAGCCCCCGCCCGTCGGGCACGGACGCATCCTGCCGGATCCGGCCGACGTAGGACGGGTCGGCGCCGGCCGCCTGCAGCGGGTTCGGCACGTCGGTCAGCTCCACCCCGGGCGCCCCGCTGAGCAACTCCGTGGCCTGGGCCACCGACAGGGGCCGGTCGAACTCCGCGTTGATGGACAGCGAGTGCCCGCTGAACACCGGGACCCGCACGCAGGTCCCGGACACCAGCAGATCCGGGATGCCCAGGATCTTGCGGGACTCGTTGCGCAGCTTCTGTTCCTCGTCGGTCTCGAAAGTGCCGTCGTCGACGATCGAGCCGGCCAGGGCAATCACGTTGAAAGCGATCGGCCGCACGTACTTCTTCGGCGCCGGGAACTCGACCGCGGACCCGTCGTGGGTGAGCGCGCCCGGCGCGACCGGACCCTCCACCACGGAGCGGACCTGACCCTCGAGTTCGGCGACCCCGTCCAGCCCCGACCCGGACACCGCCTGGTAGGTGGACACGATCAGCCGGCGCAGCCCCGCCCTGTCGTGCAGCGGCTTGAGCACCGGCATCGCGGCCATGGTGGTGCAGTTCGGATTGGCGATGATGACGCCCGGGCCCTTCTCGGCGATCGCGGTCAGCGCCGCGTCCGGGTTCACCTCCGAGACCACCAGCGGGATGGACGGGTCCTTGCGCCAGGCCGACGAGTTGTCGATCACGGTCACGCCGGCCGCGGCGAACCGCGGCGCCTGGGCCCGGGACAGGGTGGCCCCGGCGGAGAACAACGCGATGTCCAGCCCGGTCGGGTCGGCCTCCGCGGTGTCCTCGACGGTGACCTCCGTGTCGCCCCACGGCAGGGTTCGGCCCGCCGACCGGGCGGAGGCGAAGAACCGGATCTGCTCCACCGGGAAGTTCCGCTCGGCGAGGATCTTGCGCATCACAGCGCCGACCTGGCCGGTCGCGCCGACGATCCCTACTCGCAATCCACTCACTGAACTACCTCCCGGTTCCGGCATACACCACGGCCTCGTCGTCGCCACCCAGCTCGAATGCGTCGTGCAACGCCCGGACCGCAGTGTCCAATTCCACGTCGCGGACCAGCACCGAGATGCGGATCTCGGAGGTGGAGATGATGTCGATGTTCACGCCGGCGGCCGCCAGCGCCTCGCAGAAGGTGGCCGTGACACCCGGGTGCGAGCGCATGCCCGCCCCGATCAGCGACACCTTGCCGACGTGGTCGTTGTAGACGATCGTCTCGAATTCGATCTCGGTCTGGCGGGATTCGAGCGCCGCGACCGCCTTCGGCCCATCGCCCTTGGGCAGGGTGAAGGTGATGTCGGTCTTGCCGTCGACGCCCTTGGAGATGTTCTGCACGACCATGTCGATGTCGATCTCCGCGTCCGCGATGGTGCGGAAGATCTTGGCCGCGACACCCGGGTGATCGGCGACGCCGGTGATGGTCACCTTGGCCTCGCCGCGGTCGTGCGCGACGCCGGTGATCAGGGCACTTTCCACGGGAAGGTCCTCCATGCTGCCTTGCACGATCGTGCCGTTGCGGTCGGAATACGAGGAGCGGACGTGCACCGGCACGTGGTAACGACGGGCGTACTCGACGCAGCGCAACATCAGTACCTTGGCGCCGGAGGCGGCCATCTCGAGCATTTCCTCGTAGGTGATGGTGTCCAGCTTGGCGGCGTTCGGGACGATCCGCGGGTCGGCGGAGAAGACGCCGTCGACGTCGGTGTAGATCTCGCAGACGTCGGCGTCGAGCGCGGCGGCCAGCGCGACCGCGGTGGTGTCCGAGCCGCCACGGCCCAGCGTGGTGATGTCCTTGGTGTCCTGGCTGACGCCTTGGAACCCGGCGACCAGCGCGATGCTGCCCTCGTCGAGGGCGGAGCGGATCCGGCCGGGCGTGACGTCGATGATGCGGGCCCTGCCGTGGGTGGAATCGGTGATGACGCCGGCCTGCGATCCGGTGAACGAACGCGCCTCCGCCCCCAGCGCCGAGATCGCCATGGCGACCAGCGCATTGGAGATCCGCTCACCCGACGTCAGCAGCATGTCCAGCTCGCGGGCCGGCGGCGACGGCGAGACCTGCTGGGCCAGGTCCATCAGCTCGTCGGTGGTATCCCCCATCGCTGAAACAACGACGACCACGTCGTTGCCGTCCTTGCGGGCGGCCACGATCCGTTCGGCCACCCGTTTGATCCGCTCCGCCGTCCCGACCGACGAACCGCCGTACTTCTGGACGACGAGGCCCACTGCCACTCCCAACCTCAGTTGCGTGCATACCCGTGTTCCGGGCCGGTCACGGATTTTACCGGCAGGCGGTCCGTCCCCCAGCCGTCAGGGCGATCAGGCCAGGGTCAACAAGGCGACGACGGCCACAGCGTTGAACACCACGTGCGTGACGACGGCCGGGCCGAGCCGCCCGGTGCGGATGGTCAACCAGCCCAGCACGGCGCCGGCGGCGAACAGTCCGGGTAGCAGGACCAGCGCGGAGACCGCGTCGTCGACCTCGGACACGTGCAGCAGCGCAAACACGCCGGCGGTGGCCCCGATGGCAATACGGGCGCGTCGGCGCGGGTCGGCCAGCTTCGGCTGGGTGGCGCTGCGCCGGAGAAGGCTCGCCAGCGCTCCGCGCAGTCCGACCCCGCGGAAGAAGATCTCCTCGATCACCGGTCCGACCACCCCGATGGCCAGCATGTTGATCACCAGCCAGGCGCCGGTGCCCAGCCCGCGGCCGCCGAGCAAGTCCTGCAGATTGCCCTCGGGCTGCTGCCCGGTGAGCCGGATGCAGATGATTGCCCAGGCGCCG
>JBIOVW010000948.1:0-5878 GCA_044867945.1 Nakamurella sp.
GCGGGCGGCGGCATGGTGACCGCGGTGCTCAACGGCGGGGGTGACCTGCTCCGGCTCTCCATCGACCCGTCGGTGGTCGACCCGACCGACGTCGAGACGCTCGAGGACCTGGTGGTGGCGGCGGTGCACGACGCCCGCCGGGTCGCGCAGGAAATCGCGAACGACACGATGGGCGGCGTGGCGAGCGGGCTGGCCGGCTCGCTCGACCTGTCCTCCATGGGGCTTTCGTTGCCCGGGTTCGGGCCGGCCGACGAGGAAGACGAACCGGACGACGAGGACTATTTCGAGGATGAGGACGACGACGAGGATGGCGTCGAGGTCACCGAGATCGACGTGATCACCGTCGACGCGGACACCCCCGAGGACACCGACGAAGCGCCGCGGTCGCAGGCCGGGCCGAGCGGAGCCTGAGTGGCCGTCTACGAGGGGCCGGTCCAGGACCTGATCGACGAACTCGGCCGGCTCCCCGGCATCGGCCCCAAATCGGCGCAACGCATCGCGTTCCACCTGCTCACCGCCGACCCGGCGGACCTGACCAGGCTGCAGGCCGCGTTGCAGCGGGTCAAGGACGAGGTGCGGTTCTGCGGCGTCTGCGGCAACGTGGCGGCCGACGAGACCTGCCGGATCTGCGGCGATCCCGCCCGCGAGGACACGGTCATCTGCGTGGTGGAGGAACCCAAGGACGTCGCCGCGATCGAACGCACCCGCGAGTTCCGCGGCAAGTACCACGTCCTGGGCGGGGCCATCTCGCCGATCGACGGCATCGGCCCCGACCAGTTGCGGATCGCCCCGCTGCTCACCCGCATCGCCGAGCCTGGGGTCCGCGAGGTCATCCTGGCCACCGATCCGAACCTGGAGGGGGAGGCCACCGCCACCTACCTGAGCAGACTGCTGCAGCCCTTTCCCGGCCTCACGGTGACCCGGCTGGCCAGCGGCCTGCCGGTGGGTGGCGATCTGGAGTACGCGGATGAGGTGACCCTGGGGCGCGCGTTCGCCGGGCGTCGTTCGGTCGATGCCTGACCCGAGCGACGACCCGACCGGTCAGGACCGCGAGCCGGCCGACGGCGAAGGCGAGGCCACCGCGACCGGGTCGGGCGGCATCTACCGGTGGCGCGATCAACTGCGGGTGACGCTGCAGGCGCTTGAACCCGACGACACCCAGCCGATGCCGCGGATCAGCCCGGAACCGCTGCCCACCCCGCCCGATCTGCTCGAACTGCTGCGGGCCCTGGGTGTCGCGCTGCTCAACAGCGCCGACTCGGCGGCGACCGCCACCCAGACCCTGCAGGAGGTCGCCGCCGCCTACGACGTCGACCTGCAGGCGATGGTGATGCCGACCGGGATCCTGCTGCGGTCCAGCCGATCCGAGGTCGACCTGGTCACCGTGCCCAACCGGGATCTGCGGTTGGACCAGATCGCCCAGGTGAACGACCTGGTGGCGCTGTTGAAGTCCGGACGGATCAGCCCCACCGCCGGACTCGAGCGGCTGGACCGGGTCCTGCGGACCGAGCCCCGTTTCGGCCCCGGGGTGGCCCTGGTCGGGCAGATGATCCTGGCCGTCGGGTTCGGTCTGCTGCTCAACCCCGACCTGTGGGGCCTGCCGTTCTACGCCGCGCTCGGCCTGTTCGTCGGGGTCCTGCGGTTGCTGGCCGGACGGTGGGGGACCCTGTCGGTCGCGCTGCCGGTGATCGCGGCCTTCCTGGTCACCGTGCTGGCGGTGAAGGTGGTCGCGCCCTTCGTCGACGACGATCCGATCCGGCTGGTGGTGCCGGCCCTGGTGACGTTCTTCCCCGGCGCGACCCTGACCATCGCGACCATCGAGCTGGCCGGTGCGCAGATCGTGTCCGGCGCCAGCCGGCTGGTCTGGGGGATGTCCCAGCTGCTGCTGCTGGCCTTCGGGGTGTTCGCCGGGCTGAACCTGGCCGGATACCCCGAGCAGTCCGGCGCCGCCCAGGCGGGCGCCTGGGCGCCGTGGGTCGGCGTCGCTCTGGTTGGCGTTGGCTACATGCTGTTCGCCAGCGCCCCGCCGGGCGCGTTGATCTTCCTGTGGGTCGCGCTGTACGGGTCCTACGCGGCGCAGACCGTCGGTGCGGTCCTGCTCCAACCCGCGCTGTCCGGCCTGCTCGGCGGTCTGTTGATCGTGCCGCTGACCCATCTGCTGGGCAAGTTCCCGCACAGCCCGCCCGAGGCGGTGCTGCTGCTGCCCGCCTTCTGGCTGCTGCTGCCCGGCGCGCTCGGCTTCCGCAGCGTGTCCAGCCTGGCGATGGGAGTGCCCGGCGGCGCCCAGGACCTGGTCGTCACCGGCATCTCCGTCTTCGCCGTCGCGGTCGGCGTGCTGGTCGGCATGTCGATCACCAAGGACGCCGGGGCCATCCGGCGCTCCTGGCGGCTGCGGTTGCTGCGACGTCGGTCCCGGCGACGCCCGGCCCGCTGAAGTCGCTCGACCCGGCCGCGTTCCCGGGACCGGATCAGGCCCGGGACCGGATCAGGACGCGGCCCGCAGGTCCGACTCGCCGAATTCGGCGACGACCTGCCCGGCGATCGCGGCCGAACTCTCGCGCCGGTTCATCGCGGTGCGTTGGATCCAGCGGAACGCCTCCGGCTCGGTCATCCCACGGTGCGTCATGAGCAGGCCCTTCGCCCGATCGATGACCTTGCGGGTTTCCAGGCGGCGATCGGCGGCGGCTACTTCGGCCGCCAACCGGGAGATCTCGGCGTGCCGGCCGATCGCCATCTCGACCGCCGGGACCAGCGCGGACCGGTGGGGGGCGGCGGGCAGGTAGGCGTGCGCGCCCGCATCACGGGCTCGGGCGACCTGCACCGGGCCGGCGTCCTTGGCCAACACCACGACGGGCGCGATGCGGTCGGCGGCCACCTCGGCGACCGCCTGGATGTCGTCGTCGCCCGCGACGGCCAGGACGACTGCAGCCGGCTTCAGGTCCATGGTGAGCGCCCGGGCCTGCCGTGGGTCGACCGCCCCGGCGATCTCGAATCCGTCGTCGGCCAGCACGGCCGCCACCGCCGACCGGTTCGGTTCGTCCCGGTCGATGACCAGGATCCGTCGCGGACGGTGGTCGGATCCGGTCGTGGCCGGCAATCGATGGACGTCCGGCTTCACCCGTTCTGTCCTCATTGCCGCCGCCCTTCCCGCGTCCGCCACGAACCCCGCGCATGCGGTGGATCCGTCTTCCTTTGCCTGATGCGTAGGTTACCAAGCACTGCGTTGTGAATCAAGCAGGGCCGGTCCGATGGCTGTGGCACTGGACGTTCAACTATTGGTCACTGATCCAGCGCCGCCGGCGCCGAGCTGGACATCCTGATGCCGCCCTCCGACGCAGCCGAGTCGCCGACGGTGCGGCTGGCCCGCTTCTTCACCCGCACCATGGGCGAGCCGTACGACGAAGTGAGCCGGCTCTGGGTGAACGTCCGACACGTGAGCCGTCACCGGCCGCTGCTGGCCGAGCGGGAGCTGGGGCTCGAGGCCGGCACGCTGACCCGGCTCGGGCAACTGCCCTGCTGACCCACCCATGTCCGTACCGGGAGGCGGCGGGTTGATCATGCTCGCGCGGCCGGCCCAGACCCACACGGGCAGCCAAAGAGAGCTGCTGATGTGGATCTGGTCGCGCCCGTCCTCTCGGCCGCCGTCAGCCTTCACCCGGGCCGACCTGAGCTGCCAGCATGGACCGGTGCTGATCGCCGCGCTGGGAAGCTCGTTCGCCGCCGGGCCGACCCTGGAGCCGGTCGCCGACCGGGCGGCCATGCGGTCGGCGCGGAACTACCCGAGTCTGCTGGCCGAGTCGCTCGGGGCAGCACTGGTGGACCTGACCGTGTCGGGGGCGACCGTCGCCACCATCCTGGACGTCCCGCAGGTCATCGCGCCGCGGGTGCAGTTCCCGCCGCAGATCGACGGGCTGCCGGCGGCCGCCGATCTCGTCACGATCACCACCGGCGGCAACGACATCAGGCTCATCGGCTCAATGATGTTCATCGGGTGGCTGCGACACGAACCCGAGGGTCCACGGGTGAAGCTGATGCGGGCCGACCATCAGGACGGCATACCGGTGCCCACGCCGGCGCTGGTCGAGGCGGTCGCGGCCGGGCTGGCCCGGATCGTGGCCGCGGTCCGGTCCCGGGCGCCGCGGGCCAGGGTCATGCTGGTCGACTACCTGACGGTGCTGGACGCCGAGTCACGCTCGCTCGCGGTCGAATACGCGGCCGAGGAGCTCGCCGCATTCCGGATGCTGCAGGACTCGCTGGTGCGAGCCCACGCCCTGGCCGCCGAGCGCTCCGGGGCGGAGCTGCTGGCGATGTCAGGGATGAGCCGTGGCCACGGGCTGGGATCCGCCGAGCCATGGGTGTTCGACTTCATCCCCGAGGCGCGCCGGACCGCCGGCTCGTTCCACCCCAACGCGGCCGGGATGGCTGCGGTGGCCGCCACCCTGGCCCGGCATCTGGGTGGCTGAGCCGGAGCCGGGTTTGCCGCAAGTGGATCTCTCCGGTGAGCCAAGTGGCGCCGGATACGGTGGGCGCCATGCCTGCCGATGCCTCCGACCCCGCCGCTGAGCCCGCGGAGGCCGCGCGTCGTGCGGCTGTCACGCTGAGTGCCATTGCCCAGAGCGGCTTGCATTACGCGAACGACGAGTACGACATCGACCGCTACCGGAAGGTGGCGGCGGTCGCGCTCGACCTGCTCGCCGCGGTCGGCGGCGGATCCGCCGACGGGTGGCGGGCGCAGCTGGGCGAGGATCGGGGGTACACGACCCCGAAGGTGGACGTCCGCGGTGCGCTGGTCGACGACCGGGACAGGGTGCTGCTGATGCGGGAGCGCCTGGACGGCTGCTGGTCGCTGCCCGGCGGCTGGGCCGATCCGCTGGACACCCCATCGGTCGCCGTCGAACGCGAGGTGTTGGAGGAAACCGGTTACGCCGCAAGGGCGGTCAAGCTGGTCGGCTGCTGGGATCGGGACGCCCAGGGGCACACGCCCAAGCTGCCGTTCTCCATCTACAAGCTGTTCTTCCTGTGCGAGGCCACCGGCGATGTCGTTCCGCCGCAGGCGCTGGAAACGTTGGAGATCGGCTGGTTCGGGCTGGACGAGTTGCCCGAACTCTCACAAGGGCGGATCAACGCCTACGAGCTCGGTCGGATCGTCGCGCACCACCGGGACCGGTCGTTGCCGACGGAGTTCGACTGAGTCACCCGGACTCCGGCGCGACGGAGGCCGGCATCGTCCGGGCGGCGACGACCATGCCGGCCAGGGTGATTGCGGCGGTGATTGCGAAGCCGATCGCCGCTCCGGTGTCCACGCCGATGACCGCGATGCAGGCGCTCATGACGCCGACCCCGACCACGCTGCCCAGTTGACGGGCGGTGGAGACCACCCCGGACGCCTGGCCGCGTTGGGACTCCGGTGCGGTGCTCAGCGACGCGTTGGTCATCGGGCTGAGCAGCAACCCGATCCCGATGCCGGTCGGCACCAGGCCGACGCCGACCACCCAGACCGAATCGATCCCGACGCCGGCGGCCATGACGACGAGACCCAGGGTCAGGCCCGTGGACCCGGCGACGCCGATCGGCCGGGGACCGACCCGGGTGTAGGCGGTGGCGACCCAGCGGGTCGCCACCAGCAGCGGGACCACCAGTGGGAGCAGGGCCAGGCCGCCGGCGGCCGGGCTGAGGTCGAGGGTCTGCTGCAGGGTGATCGCCCCGTAGACCGTGGCCACCGTCATCCCGAAGCCGAGGCAGGCCAGGATCAGCGTCCCGCCGGTGAACGGCCGGCTGGCGAACAGGCTCAGGTTGAGCACCGGATCGGCCACCCGGCCGCTGCGGCGGACGAACGCCACCAGCGCGAGGGTGCCGACCACCAGGCACCCGAACGTGG
>JBIOVW010000949.1:0-2146 GCA_044867945.1 Nakamurella sp.
ACGACCAGCACGATGATCGCCACCACGCTCAGCAGCAGCACCAGCCAGCGCGTGCGGCCCATCCGCCGGACGACCGGAGCGGTGACCACGGCGCCGGTGAACACACCGATCGCGCCCACGGCCAGCACCTCTGCGATGCCGGTCGGCCCGGGCCGCAGCACCCACATGCCCTCGGTGAAGTACTTCTGGAACAACAGCAGCACGACCATCGTGCACAGGCCGAAACAGAATCGGACTGCCATCACGACAAGCACCGCGCTGCCGACGGTGGGGCGCGCGATGACGTGGTGCAGGCCGCTGGCGAAGCCCTGCAGGACCGCCCGCATGGTCTGCGCCGGCTCGTCGGTCTGGTCCGGACCCAACTCCATCAGCCGGAACCGCATCGCGATCAGGGCCGCCGCCAGATAGAAGAGCAGCACCGACGCGGTGATCAGGGCGATGCGGCCGGTGGTCTCGCCGAACAGCCCGCGCAGTGCGATCGCGTAGCCGGCGCCGACCGCGGTGGCGATAGCCCCCGACGTGGTCGCGAGTGCGTTGGCGCCGATCAGCGAGTCCTTGGCGACGGTGTGCGGCATGGAGGCGGAAAGGCCGGAGCCGACGAACCGGCCGACGCCCATGATCAACAGCGCGGTAACGAACAGCACGATGTTGGGCAGGTCGGCCGCGATCTGCAGGGCTACGATCGTGACCAGCCCGCACCGGATCAGGTTCGCCCACACGATCACCCGGCGGCGGCTCCACCGGTCCAGCAGTGCGCCGGCGAACGGACCGATGACCGAGTACGGAAGAAGCAACACGACGAAACCGGCGGCGATGTCCGCCGGCTCGGTCTGCCGTTCGGGACTGAACAGCACGAGGACGGCCAGCGCCCCTTGAAAGGCGCCGTCACCGAAGGCGCAGAGCACGCGGACGTACACCAGCCGGCGGAGCGCACGGACCTGCAGCAGGTGGAGCAGACCCCGCACGGAGGGACGCCCGGCGGAGACCGTCACCTGTGTCGGCGGTCCTGCGGGGGTCACGCTGGAACGGTACGCGTGAACAGAGGATCTTTCCCACCGCCGGCGTCGCCGCCACTGACCGGAACGGGGCGCCGACACATCGGGTTCATTGCGCGCGGAGCCCCGGGTACTCGCAGAATGATTGTCGATGAAGGAGATCGAGTCGCTCCGGGCCGGGATGCTGCTGGTGGCTACCCCGGCTCTGCGGGACCCGCATTTCCGGCGGACCGTCGTCTATCTGGTGGCGCACAGCAGCAGCGACGGCACGGTCGGCGTCATTCTGAACCGGCCGAGCGAGACGGCGGTGCAGAACGTGCTGCCCGGCTGGGCCTCGCACACCGCCCGGCCGCACGCGGTGTTCGCCGGCGGGCCCGTGCAGACGTCGGCGGCGATGTGCCTTGGTGTCTGCCGAACGGGGACGAACCCACGGGAGGTGGCGGGCGTGGTCGGGGTGACCGGGCCGGTGGTCCTGGTCGATCTGGACGGGGACCCGGGTGTGGTGTCCCAGTCCCTGCGCGGCATCCGGATCTACGCCGGACGGGCCGGCTGGGACGCCGAGCAGCTGGTCGACGAGATCGTCGAGGGATCCTGGTTCGTGGTCCCCGGCCTGCCCGACGACGTGCTCGCCGGACCGCGCACCGACGTGTGGTTCAGTGTGCTGCGCCGCCAGCCCTACCCGATGTCGCTGATGGCGTACCACCCAGTGGATCTGACCCGGAACTGAGCAACCCTCTGCACCGGCGGCCGCCGCCGGTCAGGCGGAGCCGGTGGCGGGCCGGGCGTTCCGGGTCAACTTGCTGCAACCCCCGCCGTCACACCCGCAGCCGCCGCAGCCGGCGCCGCCCGCCGCCGGCCGCCGAGCGGGAATGGGCACGTGGCGTGCGGCGCGGTCGCCGAGGACTCCCGCCGTCGCCAGCAGCACCATGGTCGCGACCAGCCCGAGACCGAAGGCGATCAGCACCGCCCCGGTCGACAGGGGCAGCAGCAGCATGAGCACCGCGAGCACACCGGCGATCAGTGCCGTGCCAAGGGCGACGGGGGCGGCGACGCGGTTGGCCACGGCGAAGGCGTCGTCGCCGGCCATGCTCGCCGCAGTGCGCACCCCGAGCCGGCCGTCCCGGCTCAACGTGCCGGCTCGTCCGCGCAGC
>JBIOVW010000950.1:0-2109 GCA_044867945.1 Nakamurella sp.
GACACCACCCCGCGCGTAGAGCCGCGGATCGACCAGATCTAGCTGCCCGGATCGAGGCGGGCGGGGAGAGTCACGGCAGGCGAACGGGCATCGGTGCCGGTTCGTCCTGCACCATCGACAGCAGGTCCAGCGCGGACGGTCGGGGATTCGCCTCGCCGCCCCCCCGTCGGCGCAGCCGGTCACGAGCCCCGGCCGCAAGCAGCGCCGGATGCAGCATGGCGACCGGCGAGTCGACCATGTGGAAGAGCCGGTTGACGGTCAGCTCGGCCCGGATGCTTCCGCGCGCGGACTGCCGGCCGAGTTCCCGGACCCAGCCACTTGTCACCTTCTGCAGCCGGTTCTGCCGACCCACCGACGTGGGCTGTCTCAGGTCCTGGCCGACCGCGATCGCCCACGGCAGGGTGGCGGTCCGGGCGAGGCGGCGCAGCACGATGCGGGTTCGCCGACGATCGGTCGGTTGCGTTCGTCGCCCGTGCAGAGCGTTCCGGATGACGATGGCGTCGAGCGCGGCGACCGCGATGCCCTGACCGAACACCGGATTGAAGCTGACGAAGGAATCGCCGACGACCAGGAGCCCGGCCGGCCAGTCGCGGCACTTCTCGAACCGATGACGCAGGTTGCTGTTGCGGCGGTGGATCAACACCTCGCCCACCGGAGTGGACCTTGCGGCGAAGTCGGCCAGGGCCGGATCACGCACACTGCGCAGCGCCTGCTCGAAGAGGAGGCGCGGACCGGACATTCTGGTACATCGCCAGCCGTGTTTCCCAAACCTCGTCACCGGCCGAACCTGCACTGTTCGGACCGAGGACGGCCGGCTGCCGATGCGTCAGGACTGCTGGTCCAGGGGTCGCGCGCCCAGCTGCGCCGACAGCAGCTCAAGGGCCATGGCCTCGGGATCCCGGGGCCCGGTGGAACCGGCGGCGTCGGCCGGTTCGCCGTAGTCGTCGGGAATCTCCTCGTCGGGTCCGTCGGCCGGGGGTTCCGGCGGCGGCGGTCCGTCCCAGACCCCGGCAGGCGCGGATCGCCGCTCGGGTGGCGCGGCCCGACCGCTCGGGCGCGTTCCTCCCCCGGACTCGGCCTCACACTGGATCCGCCAGTCGACCCCGAGAGCCTCTTTCAACCCGGCACGCAGCACGTCGGCATTCGCCGGCTCCAAGACACGGCGGGCCAGGGCCGCCGACGGCATGCTCAGCCGCAGCACCCCGGACTCCAGGGCAACGACCGTGGCCGATTCCAGCAGAATCTGGGTGGTCCGGCGGCGGCGTTGCACCTTCGCCAGCACCTCCGGCCAGTTGCGGCGAAGGTCGACGACGCCGATCTCGGACGCCGGGGTAGGGCTCGGCTCGGGCCCTCGGGCCGACGCGGCCACCGGCGCCGCCTCGGTGACGCCCGGCTCCGGTGCGGGGGCCCCCGGACGAGCGGGTCTGTTCGGTGGCTGACGGTGGTCGGTCGAGTCCGGTCGCGCCACCTGCAACCGATCGCGTGCCGGCTCGTCCGGCCGATCCGGGGCGGGACGGTGCGGGGCGGGCCGGTGCGGGGCGGGCCGGTGCCGGGCTGCCTCGGCTCCGACCGCCGGGGCGGGAGCCCGCTGCGCGGACCGGAGCGGCGGCGGGGCGGGCAGGCCGAGATCGGGCCCGGCCGCCGGGGAGTCGGCGCGCCGCGGCCGTGCATCCGCCTCCGGCCGAGCCGGCGCCGACCGCCGGTGTGGTCCGGCGCGGTCCGGTCCGGTCCGGTCCGGTCTCCCATCGGCGGCGACGCGCGGACGGTCGTCGGACCGGTCGGGTGTGGTCGGGCCGGCGGATTCGGCCGTGCGCGCGTCGGCGGCCGCTGGGGTGCCGTCGGCGGTGAGCGGAATGTCCACCGACGTTCCCCGCCGGTCCGGACGAGCTGACGGCACGTGGTCGGCCGCGATCTCCATCCGCCGTTCCATGCGTTCCAGCCGTTGCAGCAGTGCAGCGTCCCCGTCGGCGGCTGCCGGCAGCAGCATTCGCGCGCACAGCAGCTCCAGATGATCGGGTTGTGGGTGATGACGACGAAGCGCGTCTCGGTCTGGCGCGCCATGTCGTCGAGGAGGTCGCAGTAGCGCTCGACATTGTGGTCGTCGAGCGG
>JBIOVW010000951.1:0-4481 GCA_044867945.1 Nakamurella sp.
CGGCGGCCTACCGACGCAAGGACGGGATCGTCTACCTGAAGGGGCTGATCACCGGCGGCGCCCAGGGGTCGGTGGTCACCAACCTGCCCGTCGGGTTCCGGCCGAAGGAGAACACCCACGGAGTCAACGTCAGCAGCACCGCCAGCGGCTTCGGCAGCTACAACATCATGGGCACGAACCAGGGCGGCAACACGCCCGGCAACGTCCAGGCGCGCGGTGCCACCGGCTACTGGTCGATGGACCACATCTCCTTCCCGGCGGACAACTGATGGCCACCGTTCCGGGTGAGTCCGAGGGCTTCGACGTCGACCTGATCATCCCGCCGAACAACACGATCATCGGGATCGAGCTGATGCCCGCCGAGCCGATGGCGCTCGACCTCAGCGTCAACACCGGCGAGGACGTCCTGGACCTGGTCCTCGGCGGTGAGGGTCCCGTGGGTCCTGGTGGCGCGGTCGGACCGACCGGACCACCCGGCGACAGCATCCGCACCACCGAGTCGGTCGACGAGCCCACCACCCGTGATCTGGGTGACATCTGGATCAACCCCGGCCCGCCCCGTGTCGTGAAGGTCTGGGACGGTCTCATGTGGCAGGACGTGGTCACCGGACCGACCGGCCCGAGTGGACCGATCGGGCCGCAGGGACTGCCGGGTGTGCAAGGACCGACCGGACCGCTCGGACCGACCGGGCCACTCGGTCCGACCGGGGTCCTCGGGCCGGTCGGGGAGACCGGACCCACCGGGCCGACCGGACCCACCGGACCACGCGGCACGCTGGGGGCGACCGGACCGACCGGACCGGCCTCGTCGGTGATGGCGCTGGTCGGCGAGGTGACCATGTTCGCCGGGATCGGCACCCCCACCGGCTGGCTGATCTGCGACGGCTCCTCACTGCTGCGCACCGACTACCCGGACCTGTTCGTCGCGCTCGGCACCACCCATGGAGCGGTCGACGCAACCCACTTCAATCTGCCGGATCTGCGCGACCGCGCCCCGGTCGGCGCCTCGGCCACCAAGGCGCTGGGCACGGTCGGTGGCTCGGCCACCAAGGGGCTCTCCACGGGCAACCTGCCCTCGCACTGGCACAGCATGGATCACAACCACGGCATCATGGGCACCATCGCCTTCGGCTACGCCGACAACACCCAGGTCGGTGGCGGCGGCGGTGGCCGCCGGGTCGACGCGATCAGTGGTCCTGGTGGTGGCGGCACGAACGTCTTGGCCCAGGTCCCGATCCTGACCGGCTCGGGAACCGGCAGTGTGGGCAGTGGCGTCCCCTTCGACGTGCAGAACCCGTACGCCGCGGTGAAGTTCATCATCCGGGCGCTGCCCGCCACCCTGATGCCCGAGTACGTCGGGCTGGTCCAGCGGGTCATCTGGACCTCGGCCGGTGGCTGGGCCTCCCGGCCCGCGGTGACCTACGTGGAGTGGGTCGGACCGACCGCACCGCCGGGTGCCACCGCGAACGACACGTGGGTGAACACGACGCCATGACCGAGACCAAGCAGACAGAGCTGCACGCTGAGGTGCTGGACGTGTCGGCCGATCGGGAGCTGATGGCCGAGGTGGTTGCGTTCTACCGCGACTACCTGGTCCCCGAGCTGATCTGCACCGACCGGGGCTACTCGCCGTGGCCGCACGAGGGCTGGCTCGGTGCCGAAGGGCGGGACGTCCTCGGCGTCAGGAACCCGGAGGACGGACGGTTGATCGGGGTCTGGGCGCTGAAGGAGCACGGCATCTTCTTCCCCTGCGTCGATGTCGAGTACGGCGGCGAGGAGGGGCTGGTGGCGATCTTCCGGGCGCTCACCGAGCTGTCCGCGGAGCGGCACGGTGAGGCGATGTTCGCCTCGACCACCAACCAGCAGATCCTCCGCTGGGCGGCGCAGATGGGGATGCCCGAGCTGGTGGTGCTGGAGAACCGGCTGGAGTGGCGCGCATGACCGTGGTCACCAAGTACATGAACGCCAAGTCGGAGAAGCGGCAGGACGCCCGGCTGTACACCGAGACCGTGGGTGCCGACGCCGGGAAGTGGCGCTGGGCGAGCATGAACCAAGGCGGTATCGGCTTCACCGCAGGCGAGTACTACATCATGCGATTCTTCCTCGACGTGCCGCAGGGCGTCACCCTCGGCTCGGCGCAGTTCTTGTTCACCTCCAACCAGAAGGACGGCGCTCCGGCTCAGTACGTCGACTTCTCGCTGGCCTTCGAGGCCGCCGACAACTCCGCGCCGTGGCCCTACACCGACGACACGATCGTGCCGGGCACGCCGCCGACGTTCCCGCGGACGCTCGGCACGCCGCAGACGATGCGCTACTCCTACCCCGGTGGCAACACCCCGGACCCGGACATCGTGACCTGGGACGTAAAGACCCAGCTCCAGGCGATCATCAACCGACCGGGCTGGGAGGCGGGGAACTACATCACGCTGGCCCAGCTGTGCACCGCCGAGGGTCCCAGCTCGGACATGGACATCCAGGCACGTGACAACGACTTCGCCGCGCAGCAGCCGCAGATCAAGCTCTCCTACAGCTACGACAACGACAGCCCGGTGCGCACCGACGTGAACGTGCTGCTCAACGAGACGATGGCGAACGCCGACGAGATCATCAACAACTCGCTCTACGGCTTCGCGATGGACAACACCACCTACACGACCGATCCCACCGGCGGCCGGGACGGCGGACCGTGCCTGCGGGTGACGGCGCATCCGCCCGCCGGGCAGGAGTCCAGGGCGGTCGTGGCGCTGCAGCCCTACGAGGGGATGGGCAACGAGACCTACGTGTTCTCCGGGTGGTTCTACAACCCCTCCAGCAACTCCGCGGACTTCGTCGCCGAGTTCATCTTCCAGGGCGGCTGGGCGACCTGGCCCCAGCGAGACGTCTGGTGGCCGTTCGCCACGTTCGCGGTGAAGGTCCCGGCGGCCGGGGCGTCGCTGTGGTGCGCGCTGGAGCTGATGGCCAACGTGCCGAAGAGGGACGGCGACTGGTTCCTCGTCGACGACCTGTGCCTGATGCGCACCGACGTCGGAGAGATGCCGTTCACCGGTGCGTCGCCCGACAAGTGGAACGCCGACTACGTGGCCAAGGAGAGCATCACGCACGGCGCCTCGATCCGGCGGAACCGGGCGCGGACCCACGTGCTGATCGGCGGTGTCTCGAAGCCGCGGCGGGCCTACGTCCGGCAGGAGAGCTACAAGCCGTGGATCCGATCCGACCCGCAGAAGCTGACGTGAGAGCGAGAGGAAGACAGCGATGACCAAGAACAAGGGCAAGGGCAACTGGCGCACCGAGGACCACGTCGACGAGCCGGTGCAGCGCGAGGCACAGGACCCGGAGGCCGACCGGCCGAGCGACCCGGCCACCGAGGACGACGACGAGAAGCGAGACGGGGGGAGGGAGTGATGGTCAACACCTCGACGAAGACCGCGCGCAACGCCGAGCTGGACGACACCAACCCGCCCGGCTACTGCCTGATGCAGACCCGGATGTGGGCGGGCATCGGCTCCGGCTACCCCGACGCCGCCACCGCGTGGCGCAACACCAACGACAAGCACCGCGACCGCAAGGCACCGCGCGGTGCCGCCGTCTACTGGACCGGCGGCAGCAAGGGCTACGGCCACATCGCGATCAGCCTCGGCGGCGGCAAGGTGCGCTCCACCGACGCGGGCGGCTCCGGCAAGGTCGAGACCCGGACCCTGGGCTGGTTCGACCGGCACTGGAAGAGCCTGAAGTACGCGGGCTGGGCCTGGGACATCAACGAGGTCACCATCCCGCACCCGCCACCGCGCACGCCGCGCCGGAAGAAGTCCGAGAGCACGGCAGCCGCGTGAGCATGTACGAGTTCAGTGTCGGCGACGCGGTGGTCAAGAAGAACAAGGACGGCTACCCGTTCGACTCGACCGTGGTCGCGATCTTCCTGAAGCTCGACGGCCAGACCCGGATGGTGTGCGAGTCGGACCTGATCCCCGGTCTGCTGCACATCTTCAGCCCGAGCCAGATGGAACTGGCTCATCCCCAGAAGGAGTAGGACATGGAGGAGTTCAACCTGAAGAGGCAGCCGGTGGTGATCGTCTTCTCGATCCTGGCCGGACTGCAGGTCATCAACGGTGGGCTCACCCTCATCGACGCGGTGCCCAAGGACGTGGCCGGAATCTTCAGCCTGGTCCTCGGTGCGGTCACCGCGGGCGCCTCGGTCTACGTGCGCGGCATGGTCACGCCGTGGGCCGACGTGATCTCCAAGCTGCAGAACGGGGTGGCGGTGCCGGGACCGGCGGCCAACGCGACGACACCGCCGGGCGGGCCGACCCCGCCGATCAACCCGTAGGAGGAGCGAGGAGCGATGGCCACCATCGGTGGAGCCGGAGAGCAGAGCGTGGTGGTGACCCAGCAGGGCGCCAGCGCGCGGGTCGGGCTCGCCACCACCGACGTCGAGCTGGTTGTGGTCGCTCAGGGCATCGGCCCAGCAGGCGCACCGGGACCAC
>JBIOVW010000952.1:0-5323 GCA_044867945.1 Nakamurella sp.
GACACCAACTCGGCCGCCGCGGTGCAGGCGATGGCCACCCCGACGACCAGCGACAGCGCGACCAGCAGCGAACGCTGGTGGATCCCGACTGCGGCGAGCGCGCCGATCGCCAGGCTGCCGCCGGCAACGCAGAACGCCACGGTCAGCAGTAGTTGGCCAGGGTCGGATGGGGACTGCCTGATTCTCATCTCCACCCCCCGGGGCCGGGGTCGGTGCGGTCGGGGGTGGTGGACGGCGGGCCGGGGCGCTCGTCCTGGACATCGCCGGGCGGGGAACCCGTATCGGCGGCGGTGCTCGGTTCACCGGCGGTCGTCGTCGTGATCGGTCCCTGCGGGGTTGCCGAGGTGGAGGTGACGCCATTCGTCGCGGTGACGGTGACGGTGACGGCCGGTGGGGCCGGGTCGGGCGGCGGCGGCTGCGGTGGTTCAACGCCGAGCACCCAGCCGAGGGCGATTGCGACGACGAAAGACGTTGCACCGGCCGCACCGGCGATCAGCAGGCGGGTGCCGATGCCCGCCGGGGCGATCATGATGTGGCCACCAGGTTCACGACGACGATCACGACGGCGGCCAGCAGCAGCGCCCCGAGAACGATGTACATCAGGGTTGATCCGGCGGTTGCGGCCCGCCGCGCCGGCGCCGGCCGGCTCGGCGCCGGTGTTTCGGGAGTGAGCGCAGGTGACGCGGTGGTGCTGGGGCTCGTCGCACCCGGCGCCGTCGCGGCGAACCAGGAGGATGGCCCGCGCACGGTACCCGACGGTCCGGCCGCGGGCGGCGCGGTCCAGTTGCCGGCTGGGCGCGGGCCGCGCGGGAGCGCCGTCGTCCCGCGTGCCTCGGCGGCCTGGCGGGCGAAGTAGTCGTCGACCGGTTGTGCGGGGTCGATGGGCGCATTCCGGTGGGCGTGCGGCGTCCGGGTCCGGCCGGGTGAGTGCCCCGATCCCGGTGTGTCGGATCCGCCGGACCGCGGTCGTGGCCCTTCGGAATGGTCGGGCCTGCGTTGGTTCGGCGACGGTGACCCCGACATTCGAGCCCACCAGGGTAATTCCGGGTCGAGCCCGTCCGGGGCCGGCGGGTCGACCGGTGCGGGATCCCTACCCGCAGCGGGATTCTTGGGGGGTGTGGGATCCGGGCGTCCCGATGGCTGCGTCGGCTTCGACGGTCCTCGCGCGCGATGATCGCGCAGCACCGCGTCGATTTCGATCTCGGTCTGGGCGGCCCGATACGGCTTGGCGCGCAGCTTCTCCAGGGTTCGGACGATCTGATCCCGAACGTCCTCGTCGGTCTCGACCTTGAGCTTGAGGTGTAGCGACGAGACGACCTTCAGTTGGTTCTCGTAGGACAGTTCGTTGCTGTCGAGCTGCCCTTCGATCTCCACCAGATACCGGAGCGGAAGTTCCGGCGCCGCGGGCAGCGGTGACGGCAGCGGAACGATCGTCCGCGAGACGGTGAGGATGTTGGAGTAGAGGGCGAACGCCAGCTTCGCGCTGCCCGGACTGAACTGCACGATCTGGCGCTCCGCGACCGGATTCTTCGCGAGGCTGTCCAGCGGGCCCACCTGAACCGGAAGGATCGGGCGCATCAAGGCCTTCGCGTAGGCGAGCTCGGCGCGGCACGGTTTGGACGCCTTGGAGTTCTCCGACAACGCGAACAGGAACAGCGACGCCTCCCGGACGTGGGCCAGAATGGCGTCCCACCAGATGTCGCCGCCGTTCAGGTCGCGGTCGAACCACACGTCGATGTGCCCGGCCTCGAGCGCCTCCACGAGCGATTCGACCGCGGAGGCGTCCTGGCGCGCATAGCTGACGAACACCGTCATCCGCCATACCCCCCGTCGCCGGCGCAGTGCACCGATCCGCCCCCGACAGCCGCCCCAAGCCCCGTTGTTGGTTCTGGTCACGGTAGGGGATTCGCCTCCGAAGAATCCAGACATTATTCGTAGGCTCGACATTCCGGGCATGCGGTGCAGCGACGGCAGCTGTCGATGAACGGCGCGTCCGGGACAGGCCAAGCGGCTGGACCCGGCGCCGCGGCTGCCCGGCCGGGTTCGCAATCCGAGGTCGCGCGGTCCGGGTGAACGTCGCAGCACGCATGCGGTGTGCGATGGTCCCCTTCGCGATGCGACGTCCCCGCGACGAGGCGACCATCCGGTGGGGAGGCGAAGTCGGCCGCCCCGAACCGGCGGCCGCATTCCCTTCCATTTCAACGTATAGCGCACAGGGGGACTTGCGGCAAGACCCGGGTTGTGCCGCAGAATTGCCGCCCGAACGAAGATCTGTGCAGACGGGGGTCGCGAAGTGCAGATGTCGATGTCGGCCGATGGGTCGCGCGGCGAAGCCGGCTGACCCCGGATCAGAATCGGAGGCAGTGCGGTGAAACCATTGATGACCAGCGTGTTCGACCTATCCGACCACCTTGCTCCCAAGGCCGACCCGAGGCTGATCGGCGGCGACGAGGAGCACTTCGCGGCCATCGCGGACACGCTTGAGCAGTCGATCGCCGAACTCGACGACCGGCTCGATGCCGCGCGCCGAGCACGCGGCGGCGCCGGACAGGAGGCGATGGAGCGGGATCAGGAGATCCATCGGCTGACCGCTCGCCGGCGCACCCTGCGTCGCTACGGACTCGACTTGTGCCTCGGGCGGATCGTCAGGGTCGACGAGCCTGAGCCGGTGTTTGTCGGGCGCCTCGGCCTACGCGACAGCGCAGGTCACCCGCTGCTGGTCGACTGGCGCTCCCCCGCCGCCGAGCCGTTCTTCGGTGCGACCCACGCCAACCCGATGGGTCTGGTCAGCCGACGCCGGTATCGATGGACTCGCGGCCGCATCAGCGACTACTGGGACGAGGTGTTCACTCCGGACGGACTCGAAGGGAACGCCGCGCTGGACGACCAGTCCGCCTTCATCGCCAGTCTGGCGGGCAGCCGGTCGGACCGGATGCGCGACGTGCTCGGCACCATCCAGGCCGATCAGGACGCCATCATCCGCGCGCCCTCAGCCGGTGCCCTCGTCGTGGACGGTGGCCCGGGCACCGGCAAGACCGTCGTCGCCCTGCACCGCTCCGCGTATCTGCTGTACTCGGACCCGCGGCTGGGTCACCGGCGGGGCGGCCTGCTGTTCGTCGGTCCGCACCAGCCCTACCTGGCGTACGTTTCCGACGTCCTGCCCAGCCTCGGCGAGGAAGGTGTCCAGACGTGCACTCTGCGGGACCTGGTCGCCGAGGGAGCCACCGCAACGGTCGAGACCGATCCGGAGGTGGCCCGCCTCAAGTCGACCGTCGACATGGTGCGGGCGATCGAGAAGGCCGTCAGGTTCTACGAGGAACCGCCCACCGACCCGATGACGGTGTCGACCCCCTGGTCCGAACTCAGGCTGGCCGCCGATGATTGGACCGAGGCGTTCGACGCGCCGGAACCCGGTGCACCGCACAACGAATCGCGCGAGCTGATCCTGGAGGCGCTGGTCACCATCCTGATCGACCAGGACGACGGTGATGCCCCGGCCGGCCCGCTGCGACAGTCGTTGCGGCAGAACAGGGAATTGAACGCGGCGCTCAATCGCGCGTGGCCGCTGATCGAGGCGGCCGACCTGGTGGGAGACCTGTGGTCGGTGCCCGCCTACCTGCGGTTGTGCGCTCCTTGGCTGCGGCCCGATCAGGTTCGGCTGCTGCAACGGGCCGACGCCCAGGCCTGGACGGTGTCTGACCTGCCGCTGCTGGACGCCGCCCGGCGACGACTCGGCGATCCGGAGACGGCCCGAATCAACCGTCGTCGGAACGCCGCGGTCGCGGCCAGAGCGGAGTCGATGACCCAGGTTGTCGAGCACCTGATCGAGTCCGACGATTCCGAGATGGCCGTCATGTCGATGTTGCGCGGGCAGGATCTGCAGGACGCCCTGATCGACGAGGACGCCCTGCCCGGGATCGACCCGGACCGGCTCGCCGGCTCGTTCGCGCACATCGTCGTGGACGAGGCGCAGGAGCTCACCGACGCGGAGTGGCAGATGCTGATGCTGCGCTGCCCGTCCCGGAGCTTCACCATCGTCGGGGACCGCGCCCAGGCCCGGCACGGGTTCACCGAGTCGTGGGTGCAGCGGCTCGAGCGCATCGGGTTCGATCGAATCGGCCTGGCGGGCCTCCGCATCAACTACCGAACGCCGGAAGAGGTGATGACGGAGGCCGAACCGGTCATCCGGTCGGCGATTCCCGATGCCAACGTGCCCATCTCTGTTCGCCGCACCGGTGTCCCCGTCGGGCACGGGGCGACGTCGGAACGGGACTCCGTGCTGAACACCTGGCTGGCCGCGGATCCGGACGGGATTGCCTGCGTCATCGGCGATCCCACCTTCCGGTCGATGCCCCGCATCCGGTCGCTGAGTCCGGAACTGGCGAAGGGTCTCGAGTTCGACCTGGTCGTCGTGGTCGACCCGGAGACGTTCGGCGACGGGATCGAAGGCGCTGTCGACCGTTATGTGGCGATGACCCGGGCGACCCAGCGGTTGGTCATCCTGACGACCTCGTGACGTGTGGTGGGCGCCGCGAAGCCACGCGCCGGGTCTTCACCGCTCGCCGAGCGGGCGGTGATAGACCCAGTTGCCGTTCTCGCGGACGAACTGGCCGTTCTCGTGCTGCTCACCGGGTTCGCCGTCCCTGACGAACCGAGCGCGGAACTCGACGGTGCCCTCGGTATGGAAGGCGCTGCCGCCGGTCTTCCCGAGGATCTTCAGGCCGGTCCATCGAAGCCGGCTGTCCAACCGGAGATTCCGGGGCCGCTCGGAAGGCGACCAGGTGCTCAGCAGGTAGTCGGTGTCCCCGACGACGAACGCGCTGTACCGCGAACGCATCAGTTGCTCGGCCGTGGCCGGCACCGCCCGTCCCTGGATGAAGGTGCCGCAACACTCGGTGTACCTCGAACCCCGGCCGCAGGGACATCGTGTCGCCGAAGGCACGGACGACCGCCGGGCGGAGTGCTTCGCCATCGATCGATTGTCGCAGCGGATCGGTCGACGACGGGGTCGGGCAGGACCAATCAGCCGGCGGCATCCGCCCGCCGCGCTGATCCAACGTCCACCGAACCGGACGAATCCGGCGCAAAGGTGGTTGTTGGATCAGCGCGGGTCCCCCGGGGTTTGTGCTGGACCACGCATAAAGGACGTAACGGTCACGGTTGGTTTCGACTGAACGGCGGGCCGGCCCCTGGCGGGTCCGTCCCCTCGGAGTGAACCCGGCGAAGCCGTCCCCGTCGTGTGGGGTGGGTGTGGCGGATAGCAGTCGGGCTGCGTCAACGCGGCGCCGACCCGGGCAAATCGGGCACGGTTTCGCCGAGTTGA
>JBIOVW010000953.1:0-8183 GCA_044867945.1 Nakamurella sp.
GTGCCACAGGCAGCCCCGAAGTCGGTGCCATCGTGCAGCTTCCAGTAATGCAGTACCGGATGGAACCGCATTCCAAAAGGTGAGGTAATCCCAGCCGCCACGGGGAAGGAAAAGCCGTGACCCGCGCTCGACGTGGTGGAACGTCGAGCATGCCCGGTCGAGTGAGATCGCCGTGTGCCGTTCGACTTTCGTTCAGCCGCGCGCTTACGCTCAGCAGCCGCTCGCTCGGCCGCGCGCTTTCGCTCTGCCGCCGCCTTCGCGATCCGGGCAGCGATGCGTCGCTCGACCGAAGCCCGCTCCTTAACTAACTGTGAGTAGCGGGCCTTGTCCTGGGCTACGTCGTCTGCAGCCGCATCTTCGGCCGTTTTCCGCTCGCGGAGCAGTTGCGCAATGGTGGCTTCCTCTGCGGCGGCGCGAGACGCGACCACGCCCAGCCGGCGTCCTTCACCCCCACCGAACCCACCGCGATGACCTGGTCGATCGCGGCCGGCCAGGCCGGAACGACGGACATGTCGTACTCCACCGGGCCTTCGCGGGATTCGATGATCACCCGCTTTTCTTTTGCATAGTTGCCGGCGGCTGACACGACGAGCACATCCGACCCGAGCAAATCGATCGCTTTGGCAATCGCCAGCGGCGGCTCGGCGTCGTTCGTGTAGAGCGCACAGGACAGGTTGATGATGTCCACCCCGCTGTTGGCGAGCGCGGCGATCGACTTCGCCAACTCCCAGGTCGTACTCAACCCGTAGTCACTGAAGATTCCCCGCACGTCGACGATGGCGCCGGGCGCATGCGCAAGAATCACACCCACCATCGCGTCGCAGTGACTTGCCCGGAACGAATGCGGGCCGGGCTCTTCCAGAGGGAACGGAGCGGGGCTCAGCGGCGCACCTTCGAGCCAGAAGTGCGGGCGGAGAACGGTGTCCACCACCCCGATCCGGATGCCGTAACCGGGCTCACCCTGCAGTGAGCCGTGCGGCGACCGTTTCCAGGGACCCGGCGGCAGCACATCTGTTTCGCCGGTCGCCGGCTCGACCGAGCCGGCAGCAGGACCACCTGCTGTGATGATGGGGCGGCCGTCGGTGTTCGTGACGTGCGCGATCGTCCGGTTCCGGCCCATGGTGGGCACCCACGCCCCCGGCTTTCCTCGACTGACATACCGCTTGACCTCGGCGATGATCCGGCCGACGAAGTCGTCTCCGGCGCCCGGAGCGCCGGCCCGACCGGGTATGGCCGGCCATGCGTCCGTCGGCACGAGTCTGACCTTTGTCAAGCCAAGATCCGGAGATCGATCCAGATCCCGGTACTCGACCCGGAGCCACTCCAACGCCGCCAAGACAACCACTTCGTGGCCCGAGGCCATCACCAGGTCGAGTGTCTCGACTTCGTTGTCCGTCGATCTGAAGTGTTCCGGACCCGGTCCACGACGCCCCATGTCGTTCCCCCTTTTTTCCATCGGGTGAGGCTATCGGGGACCGGAGCGAATGGCACAGCGATTTGTCCAGAATCGGTGAAGCGGGCACTCTTGTTCATGTGCCCAGGGCAGCGCCATCCAGAACTTTGATCGATGACGCCCGCCGCGCCTTGGATCTCGCCTCCGCCGACCCGGCCGGCGCCTACAGTCTCGCGCATTCCACCTCGCAGGCAGCCCGGGCGGGCAAGTTCTGGGTGGCCGCGAGCGTCGCCGATCACGCGGCCGGTGTCGCGGCCATGCAACTGGATGATCTCGAGTTGTCCGGTGCGACGTTGCGGACCGCGATCGCCGAGGCGCGTCGCGCGGGCCGTCCTGATCTGGTGGCCCAGGCCCGGAGCGCGTTCGCCGGCACCCTTTTCCTGCAGGGCCGGCCGAAACCGGCGATGCGCGAGATCGGCCGTGCACTGCACGATCTGAGCGGTGTCGAGGCGGCGAAGGTGCTGGCCAAGCAGGCCGCGCTGCTGCTGCTCCTCGGCCGGCACGACGAGGCGCTGGAGAACCTGCGAATCGCGCTGCCCGCGCTCCGGCGGGCCGGCGAGTTCGACCACGCCACCCGCGCCCTGGTCAACCGGAGTCTGCTGCATATCGCCAAGAGATCCTTCGGTCATGCCGAGAGCGATCTGCGCACCGCCCGGCAGCTGGCCCGGGACCATGGCCTGTCCACCTGGTCGCCGTACATCGAACAGAACCTCGGCTGGCTCGCGGCCAGCCGGGGCGAGATCATCGCCGCGCTCGAGCACTATCAGGCAGCGCATGAGCAGTACGAGGCGATCGGCTCGCATTCGGGCACGCTGCACGAGGCACGGGCCAGACTGCTGCTGTCGTTGCGGCTGACGGACGAGGCCCGCTCCGCTGTGGACACCGCCATCGACCTGCATCGACGACAGGGCCGGAGCACCGAATTGGTCGAGGCCAACCTGCTGCTGTCCACGGTGGCCCTGATGCAGGGCGATCCGGAAACCGCGCAGCGGGCAGCCGACAACGCGCTGGCCGGCTACCGCCGACTGCGCCGGTCCGACGGGATCGCCCTGGCCAGGTACGCGCGTCAACAGGCGGTGCTGTCACGGGCACCGGATGCCGTTACCGCCTCCCGGGTGCGGCGATGCGCCGATGATCTGGCACGCACCGGATGGCTGATCCCGGCCTTGGACGCCCGGATCCAGGCGGCGACACTTGCGCTGACTGCCCAGAACCCCGAGGTCGCTCGTCGGGACCTGGAAACGGCTGCGCGAGCCCGTCATAGCGGCTCCGCGGAGGTGCGAACCCGGGCCTGGCTGGCCGAGGCGCTGCTGCGGCAGCTCGACGGCCGGACGAGCGCGGCCAAACGGGCGGTCAGCGCCGGCCTGCGGATCCTGGAGGACTATCAGGCGACCGTCGGAGCGACCGATCTGCGCGCGCATGTCACCGTGCACCGCAGCGGGCTCGCCGGGTTGGGCCTGGACATCGCGCTGAGCCAGCACCGGGCCCGGCAGGTGCTCTCGTTCGCGGAGCGGGCCCGCGCCACCGCATTGCCGCCTCAACCACCGCGTCCGCTGAACGACCCGGCCCTGGCCCACCTGCTCGCCGACCTGCGGACCACGGTGAGTGAAATCGAGGGCCGCCGGTCGAGTGGGCTGAACACCGGCGAACTCACCCGCCGGCAGATCCAGCTCGAGCAGACCATCGCCGATCTTTACCGGCGGACGCCCGCGGTGGGAGCCATCGCGCACCGTCCGCGCCGGCTCGGCGAGCTGATCGAGGCACTGGGTGAGATCGCGTTGGTGGAGTACGTGGAGCAGCACGGGAATTTCCACGCGGTCAGCGCCGTCGACGGGACGGTGCACCTGCACGACCTCGGGCCGCTGAGCGACCTGGCGGCCGTGGTGACCCATCTGCGATACGCGATTCGGCGGCTGGCCCGACCGGCCGCGCCCATGCGCAGCCGGGAAGCCGCCGGCCAGGCGGCGCGACACCGCCGGACCATCCTGGACGAGCGGCTCTTCGGACCGGTCCGCCGGCGCATCGGCGACCGGAACCTCGTGGTGGTGGCGTCCCGGACGGTGCAGGATCTGCCCTGGGGCGCGTTGCCGACCTGCGCCGGCCGCGCCGTGACGGTCACGCCCTCCGCGCGGCTGTGGCTCGCCGCGACCGAACGTGACACCCGTCGACTGGGGCACAACGTTGCCGTTGCCGGGCCGGGACTGCCCGACGCCGCCGGCGAGGCGGAGGAGGTGGCCAGGATCCATCCCCGTTGCACCGCGCTGACCGGCCCGGCCGCGGAGACGGCCGCGGTACTGAAGGAACTGGACGGCGCCATCGTCGCGCACGTGGCCGCGCACTGCCGACTCCGGCCCGATAACCCGCTGTTCTCCGCGCTGGTCGTGGCCGACGGTCCGTTGACCGTGCACGAGTTGGAGCGGTTGCGGACGGCGCCCGAACACGTCGTGCTTGCCGCCTGCGAGGCAGCCACCCCCAAGGTGGTCGCCGACAATGAGGTTCTCGGACTGGCCGCGGCGCTGCTCGGCCGGGGCACCGGCAGCGTTGTCGCCCCGGTGGTGCCGGTGTTCGACCATCCGACCAAGAACCTGATGGTGAACTACCACAAGCGGCTCGCGGGCGGCTGCTCGCCGGCCGTCGCGCTGGCCGACGCGCAGGTCGCCGCGACGTCGGACGGCCCGGAGGGGTGGGCCGTGGCCGCCGGGTTCGTGTGCATCGGCGCGGGGCATCGACAGTTCGGCCGGCCCGCCGTCCGAGGCTGAGCCGCACGTTCGATCGCTCCGGATTCGACCACCGGCAGCACACCCTCCTCGGTCCAAGGTGTGCACGATCGTGTCGGTACCGTCACCGAGAGATGATCGTGAAGAGGCCGTTGGCTCACCCGCTTGCCGCTGCGGTACGCCTGGACGATTTTCGTCAGCGGTCGCCCGGAATTCGATACGAGGGTCGGTGCGCGAGGCGAACGGAATGGCCACGCGCTTCCGGACCGGAATTGATCTTGAGTTATCCACATCACTGAAAGTGAATTTCTTCTCGCCGCTCTTCGATGGGTATCGTCCCGACCACGCACCGAAGAGGTAGGGAGGCGGATGCGTGGGGGCATTCCTCGGTCTGATGGTCGGGCTCGGCCTGCTGTTGATCTGGCACGGCCTGTCCACCGCCGAGTCACCGCGGACCCGCCGGCCACCGTTCGAGCGCACCCGGGAGCACCTGGTGCAGGCGGGCCTGCCCTCCGTGTCCCCGGCGCAGTTGTTCGCTCTGCAGGGGTTGTCCGCAGTCCTGGTCGGGGTGCTGGGATTGGTGCTGACCCAGTCCGTCAGCGTGTCCCTGATCTTCGCGTTGTTCGCCGCCGCGGTGCCGAGGCTCATCGTGTCCCGGCTGCGCCACAAACGGCAGGCCGACCTGCGCGAACTGTGGCCGGAGGTGGTCGACAACCTGACGTCCGGGGTCCGGGCCGGGCTGTCCCTGCCGGAGGCGCTGGCCGCGATCGGCGATCGCGGGCCGGAGCAGTTGCGGGAGCCGTTCCGGCAGTTCGGCGCGGACTACCGGACCACCGGTCGGTTCAACGAGTCGCTCGACCGACTCAAGGCGACCCTCGCCGACCCGGTCGGTGACCGGGTCGTCGAATCGCTGCGGGTGGCCAGGGAGGTCGGCGGCACCGACCTGGGCCGGCTGCTGTCCACCCTCTCCGGCTTTCTGCGCGACGACGCGCGGACCCGGTCCGAACTGCTCGCCCGTCAGTCGTGGTCGGTGAACGCCGCGCGGATGGCGGTCGCGGCGCCGTGGCTGGTCCTCATCCTGCTCGCGACGCAACGCGAGACCCTGCAGGCCTATGACACGCCAACCGGGACCCTCATCCTGATCTGCGGTGCCGTGGCGTCCTTCGTCGCCTACCGGTTGATGATCAGGATCGGCCGGCTGCCCGAGGATCGCCGGGTGCTGCGATGAGCCCGATGCTGCTCGGCGCGATCCTGGGTGGGCTCGCCGCAGCGGGACTGTTGCTGGCGATCCTGTCGACGCCTCCGTTGCGGCGACCGACCCTCTCGGACCGGATAGCCCCCTACGTCGCGGACACCGGGCGCACATCCCGGCTGCTCGCCGGATCCGGGGTCGTCAGCACGACGACCTTGGGCAAGCTGACAGCACCGCTGGTCCGGGACGCCGTCAAGTTCGTCGACAAGATCATGGGCGGTCGCGGCTCGGTGGAACGCCGGCTGACCGCCGTGGGTTCGCCGATGACAGTCGACCAGTTCAGGGTCGAGCAGGTGCTGTGGGGCTCGCTCGGTGCCGCAATCGGCGCCGGCATCGGTTTGCTCGCGGTGGTCCTCGGCCAGTCGAACCCGTTCATCCTGATCCTGCTGATCGTCGTGTCGGCGGCCGCCGGCGTACTGGGCCGCGATTGGTGGCTCACCCAGGCGGTCAACAAGCAGGAAGAGGAGATCATCGCCGAGTTCCCGGTGATCGCCGAGATGCTCGCGCTCTCCGTGACGGCCGGCGAGAGCCCGACCGGGGCCCTCGACCGGGTCACGAAGCTCGCCCACGGGCCCCTGATCGCGCAGCTGAGCGGGGTCCTCGCGGAGACCCGCGCCGGAACCCCGTTCCTGTCCGCGCTCACCCACCTGCGCGACCGCACCCGTCTCGAGCCGCTGGCCCGGTTCCTGGACGGCATGGCCGTCGCGATCGAGCGCGGCACCCCCCTGGCCGACGTGCTGCGCGCCCAGGCCGCCGACGTCCGAGCCCTGTCGAAACGGCAATTGCTGGAATCCGGCGGTCGGAAGGAAATTGCGATGATGGTTCCTGTCGTCTTCCTCGTCCTGCCGATCACCATTCTCTTCGCTCTCTACCCCGGTTTGCTGGCCATCACCACGGTGGCCCAGTGAAAAGTTCCCGACTCCGCCGACCGAACCAGCCAGGAGGCCCCGATGACACCGACACACCGCATGATGACCTGGGTGAACGCCGTCACCGCAGCGATTCTCGCGACACTTTCGCCACCGGACGACGAGGACCGAGACCGCGGCGACGTGCCCGGCTGGGTCATGATCACGGTCATGACCGCAATTGTCACCATCGCCCTTCTCGCGGTCTTCCGCGAACAGGTGGTCAATGCCGTGCAGAATGCGTTCCAGTCGGTGACCGGCGCCGGCTGATCCCCGTCGACGACCGTGGGTCGTCGGTGGCCGAGTTCTCCCTTGTCCTCGTCCTGCTGTTGATGCTGTTCCTGGCGTTGCTGTCGGTCGGCCTGTGGGCGTATGCGCGCACGGTGCTCACCTCGGCGGCGGCGGACGCGGCGCGGACTGCGTCCAACTACGACGTGTCCGCGGCGGTGACCACCGCCCAGGTGGCCGACCAGCTCGGCGACGGGATCGCCGGCGGCACCCGCTCGAGCTTGCGTTGCGCCTCGGGCGTCGACGCCCTGCTGGTCACGGTGAACTGCACCATGGACGCGCCCGGGATCGTCGGACTCCTCAACGGGGTGATGCCTTCGATCGAGGTCACCGGCCACTCGGCCAAGGAGACGGTCGAATGACGATCCGCCCCAGGCTGCGCGCGCTCCATCGTGGCAGGCGGGAGGCGGGCGTGGACACCGACGACGGCCGGGCGCTGATCGAGGTCATCTTCCTCGCGGTGCTGATCCTGATCCCGACGGTCTACATCCTGCTTTCGATCCTGCGCATCCAGGCGGCCACGTTCGCCGTGGCGCAGGGCGCGCGGGACGCCGGCCGGGTCATGGATTTCGCCCCGAGCACTGCGGTAGGGGTGGCGCGGGCCGAGGAGATCGCCCGGCTGGCGTTGGCGGACCAGAAGGTGCCTCCCGACGGCATGGACCTGCGGTTCGTGCCGGTCGGAGGCGACTGCGTGACATCCCCCGAGATCACGCCGAGCCTGCAGGCCGGGACGGTGTACGACGTGTGTGTCGTCGCCGTGGTGTCGCTACCTGGAGTGCCGTCGGTGCTCACCGGCAGCCGGAACACGGTCAGTGGGGTGTTCACCCTGCATGTCGGTGACTTCCGGGAGAGCCAATGAAGCTGACCTCCTGGTGGCGCCCAAGCCCGTGCCCCGAGCCTTCCGCCGATGGCGCGGACCGCGGGTCGGTCACGCCGCTGGTCATCGGCATGTTCGTCTGCCTGCTGATCCTCACAGCAGGGGTGACGGCAGCAGGGTCCGCCTTCCTGGCCGGCCAACGCCTGCAGCGACTGTGCGACGGTGCCGTCGCGGCCGCGATCGGCGCCGTCGACCCGGCGCGGTCGTCCGCGGCCGGCGTTCGGGTGGACGATCCGATCGCCGCGGCCAACCAATACCTGGGCGTGCGGGGACCCGACGTCGGAGCGGTCATCACGGTCCGGGCCGAGACCATCACCGCCCGGTGCAGCAATGATGCGCCGGTGACATTCGGCGCTTTGTTCGGCTTCCCCACCATCTCCCGCACCGTCACCGCCACCAGCCAGCCGATCCGCCGGAACAACGCCGCCACACCTCACGACGTTGTCACCTCTCCCCTCGCTTCTTCGGAAGGGACCGCCATATGAAACGGCTCTCTCGCGTGCGCGCTGCCTGCATGGTCGGAGTGATACTCGTCCTTGCCGCCGGCTGCACCACAACCACAGCCGACGGGCCAACCACGACGACCCCGCCCCCACCGACCGCCTCCGCGTCGGTCGTCGATCCGAGCACCACTGCACCCACGCCGAGCGCTCGGACCAGTCCTTCATCGAGTGTGGTTGATCCCACG
>JBIOVW010000954.1:0-5418 GCA_044867945.1 Nakamurella sp.
TGCCGCCCGGCCAGTGGGTCTCCATTTATCGGCTCGATCAGCGTTTGTGGCACGCACAGGCGTTCACGCGGTCGCCTGCCGAGATCCGCGCCGGCATCATGGCCGCGACACACACGGGCGGCCGCGAGACTTCTGTGGACGCGATCGCGACTGGACGATCCTCGACGGGGCCGCCACCGGTAGCCGGTGCCGAGGTCGGAGGGCGGGCACCGGGCGCCGGTGTGAGCGGCGCGGCCGATCAGGTGGCCATCGGCGCGAACGCCGCCGACGCCGCGGTCAATGCGGTCCTCGAGCGGGTGGCGGTGATGGTGGAGAAGGCGGATACCGACCAGCGCGGGCAGTCGACGCTGTTCCCCCTCATGTCCCTCGTCAAGGCACAGGGCTCCCGCCTGGTCAGCAGGCCATGAGGAAGACGTGTGCGACCACCGCATCGTTGGCGGTTCGTGCGTCGGCTCACACGAACCTGGGCCGAGCAGCCGTCTGACCACCAGCGGTCGGTCACAGGTCGGGACGGCGCCGCCCGTACCCGGTGGCGGACTCGAAACCTTTGGCGACGGACAACAACTCGCGTTCGCCGCGGTGCCGGCCGACGATCTGCAGGCCCATCGGTGTGCCGGCCGCGCTGAACCCGCCGGGCACGGACACCGCCGGGTGCCCCGTCGTCGTGACGTGGTAGACCGGACGCATCCAGCCCAGGTAGTCCGGCTGCGGCCGGCCCGCCACCGTCTCCGGGTACTGGATATCCGCGTCGAACGCCGGTAGTGGCGCCACCGGCAGCAGCAGCGCGTCGAAGTCGTCCAGAAACTGCCGCATCCGGTGGAACAGCGTGGTCCGCAACACGGCGGCCCGGCCGATGTCCGGGCCGCTCAGCGATCGGCCGGTCCGCATGTTGGCCAGCAGGCTGGGTCGCACCAGCTCGGCGCGCGCCTCCAATTCGGCGCCGAGGGTGGCCTCGAACTGCCAGGCCCGCAGCACCCGGAAGCACTCGTCAGCGCCGCGGAAATCCGGGCAGGCCTCCTCGACCCGGGCACCGTGGGTCTCGCACACCGCGGCCGCCGCCCGCACCATCGCCGCCACCTCGGGCTCGACCTCGACCAGGCCACCGAGGTCCGGCGAGAACGCGATGCGCGCCCCCGGAAGGCCACCCGACGGCACCGACGCGAACACCGATCCCGGTTCTTCCAGGGCGATCGGCGACCGCCGGTCCGGGCCGGACAGCACGGACAGCAGCAGGGCCACGTCATCGACCGTGCGGGCCATCGGCCCACTCACCGAGAGCCCCGCAAACCCTTCCGTCGACGGGAACACCGGCACCCGGCCCGCGGTCGGCCGCAGGCCGACGACGTTGCAGTACCCGGCGGGCAGCCGCAGCGACCCACCCATGTCGTTGCCGTCGGCGAGCGGATGCATTCCCGCCGCCAGCGCCGCCGCCGCGCCGCCGGAGGAGCCACCGGCGGTGACGGACCGGTCGTACGGATTGCGGGTGGTGCCGAACACCTCGTTGAACGTGTGCCCGCCGGCGGCGAACTCCGGGATGTTCGTTTTGCCGATGGTCACCACCCCGGCCGCCTTGAGCCGCTCGATCACCAGATCGTCCTCGTCCGGGATCAGCTCCGCCCGCAGCTTCGAGCCGAACGTGGTGCGGATGCCGGCGGTCAGGTGGTTGTCCTTGTGCGCCATCGGCAGTCCGTGCAGCGGTCCGACGAACTCACCGCGCGCGGCCAGCTGGTCGAGCTCGTGGGCCCTGGCCATGGCCGACTCCGGGGTCAGCGTGACCATCGCGTTGATCAGCGAGTTGACCTTCTCGATGCGGTCCAGATGCGCCCGCAGCAGCTCCCGCGCGCTGAGCGCCCTGGAGCGCAGCAGTCCGCGCATCTCCACCGCGCTCAGGTAGTGCAGGTCGTCGGTCATTTCCGCCATCTTGCGCCGGTGGGTGCGCGATCAGGTCAGAGGTCGCGACGGGCGAAGATTACCCCTGCCAGCCCGAGCACGAGGCCGACCCAGACGACCACCCAGGCCACATACACGATCGACAGGGTGGCCTGGCTCAGGAACGGGAACCCCTCGAAGGCGGGTCCGAGTTGGGCCAGCGCGGTCGGGTCCTGGAACGCGTGCATGGCCCCTCGCCACAGGCCGTCCGTAGGCAACACCATCCTCGAAACCGTGCCGACCGTCGCCACTCCCTCGTTGCCCAGCGCCTCGCCGACCCCGCCGACCACGCCGGCGATCCAGGTGGCGCCGAACAGGCCGATCGCCAGCACTCCCGAGGCCATCGGCGACAGGAATGTGGACAGCAGCAGCCCCAGGGTCAGCAGCACCGCCGTCTGGGCGGCCAGCAACGTCAGGCCCAGGACCGGCTGCGGGGGCCAATAGCCGACGGCGGCCCGGACGACCAGGAACTGGGCAAAACCGGCGGCGGCCACGAAGCCCGCGCCGAAGGCGACAAGGCCGAGCCATTTGCCGACCAGCACCGCCGACCGCCGGACCGGTCGGGCCAGGACCGCGAGCGCGACGCCCGACTCGACCTCACCGCCCAGGGTGGGGCCGGCCAGGAAGGCCGTCCCCAGCGCGGCGATCAGGCTCAGCCCGAACATCACCAGGTTGAGCACCTGGGACGCGACCAGCTGAGCCTCTCCGCTGGTCATGGTGCCGAACTCGGTGTCCCTGAGCTGGGAGAAGCCCCAGGCACTCAGGCCCAGCAGGACGACGGTGAGCACGGCCAACGCCCACAGCACACGCCGGCGGGTGGCCTCGACGACGGTCAGGCCGGCGACGGTGATCACGGTGGTCATCGTGAACCGTCCGGCGCGCCCGCCCGCAGGATGTCCAGCAACCGCTCCTCCAGGCTGATCCGGCCCGGTTCGACGACATGCACCCGCACGCCGAGCGCGACCAGGTCGGCCACCAGGTCGGGCACGACGGAATCCGGCTCGGTGTCCGCGCCGGCGGTGAGCTCGATGGTGAACAGGTTCCCGCTGCGGGACAGCGGCCCCGCGGCGGCCATCCGGGCCTGCGCCTGCGCGCCCACCCCGTCGAGGCGCAGGTGCAGCTCACGCCGGCCGAGCAGCTCCGGCAGGGTGCCTTCGGCGGCGATCCGGCCGCGGTCGAGGATGACCACCCGGTCGCACACCCGCTCGACCTCACCGATCAGATGTGAATTGAGCAGAACCGCAACCCCGCGGTCCTTCAGGGAGAGCAGCAGGTCCCGCACGTCCGCCCGGCCGAGCGGGTCCAGCGCGCTCGTCGGCTCGTCCAGGACGACGAGTTCGGGACGGGCGACCAGTGCGACGGCCAATCCCAACCGCTGCTGCATGCCCTTGGAGAAACCGCCCACCCGGTCCCTTCCGCGGTCGGCCAGGCCGACCAGGGCAAGGCATTCGCGCTGTTCGGCGGTCGGCACGTTGACGCCCGCAAGCCGGACGTGCAGCCTGAGCACCTCCATCGCGGTGAGCCACGGTTGATATCGGAAGAGTTCCGGAAGGTAGCCGACCCCGCGGCGGGCCCGCGGGCCGCGGGCCGAGAGACCGAGCAGCAGCACCTCGCCCGCGTCCGGCCGGACCAGTCCGATCAGCATCTTGATCACGCTGGTCTTGCCGGCGCCGTTCGGGCCGAGCAGACCCACCACCTGCCCGCGGTCGACGGTCAGGGACACGTCGTCGACCGCCACCCGTCGCCCGTACCGCTTGCGCAGTCCGGAGCACCACACCGCGGGCGAGGGCGGGAGCTCGTCGAGCCACCGTGCGGCAGCCGCCACCGAAACGCCGGCGGCCGCATCGCCGGTCACCATCACAGCAGCTCCCGGGCCACCGACAGGACCTCGTCGGCGGTCAGCGAGCCGCCCACCACGGTGACGACGCCCGCCTCCACCCAGACCACGCCGGACATCGCACCGTCCTTCGAGGTGAGCAGGGTCGCCGGCGCACCGTTGACGTCGGTGGCGGAGCTCGTCACCGTGCCGGCCTCCAGGAACAGCGGCAGGGTGGTCCCGTCGGCGGTGTAGCCGCGCAGTTGCTCGGCGACGTCCGCGGGGAGTCCGGGCAGGGTCAGCAGGTAGTCGCGGACGGTGTCGAACGGCACGCCCGAGGAGTACACCGCGGGTGCGACCGCCCGGCCCACCATCAGGGCCGGCGGGCCGGCGTTGCCCGACCAGATCGCGGCGAGGCCAGGGCCGGCGGTCAGCCGGAACTGGCTGCCGTCCAGACCCGCGGGTGGTCCGCTCCCGCTGCCGGTGGCCGCCTCGAACTCGGCCGCGCTCGCGGCCGAGAAGCTGAACAGCGCCGACATCCGACCGCCGACCTGGTAGGCGGGATCTCCGGTGACTCCCGGCGGCAGCGCGACGACCTGCGGGACGGACAGGCCGGTCGCCTCCGCGGCGGCGGCCGCGTCCGGGACCTGATGCACGTCGGGCCGCTCGGTGATCTCGACCGAACCGAAGGCGGACAGGTCGGGCAGCCGGACCAGGTCGGCCTCGCTCGCGGTGATCGGGGCGACCTGCTCGGTGCGGAAGATCTGCAGCCAGTCGGCGGCGGCCGCCGCCCCGGCCCCGGCCACCAGGGCGACCACCCCCACCGCGACGACCACCGGACTGCGCAGCGCCGGCCGCCACCGCCGGCCCTGATGGCGCTCCCGGGTGGACGCGGCGCGACCGGCCCCGTCGGCCGAGGCCGCCCGCGACAGGCGGCGCCACGCTGCATCAACGTCCGTTTCGAGCCCTGGGTCGGCACCCGCGTCGACGTCGACGTCCAACGCCGCGCCGGCGGCCGCCGCGTCCCGCTGCGCGTCGGCCAGCCCGGCCAGGCAGACCGGGCACCCACGAACATGGTCCCGGTCGGCGTCGGCGACCCCCACCGGCTCGTCCAGGAGCCGGCGCAGCGTGCCGTCAGTCGGATGTCGCATGACGGTTCATCTCCTCCCGCAGGGCGGATTCGGCGCGGCGCAGGGTGGTGCCCACGCTGCCCGGGGACAGATCGAGCGCGGCGGCGACCTCGGCGTAGCTCAGGCCGCTGTGTCGCAGGACCAGTGCGACGGCCTGCCTGCGGGGCAGGGCGGCCAGCGCCGCCCGGACCCGGCGCCGCTCGTCGAGCGCGACCACCGCATCGGCGACGTCCGGCGCCACGACGGCGGACTCCCCGGCCGCGCCCTCCCGAGTGGCCCGTCGACGGTCGGCACGCAGATGGTTGAGCGCGGTGTGCGCGGCGGCCACGGACAACCAACCGGGGGCATCGCCGGCCGGCACCGAGCACCGGGCGAACACCAGGAACACCTCCTGGGCGACGTCCTGCGCCTGGTCCCTGGAGCCCAGCACCCGGGCCGCGACGCCGACGACACGCGGATAGGTGGTGCGGAACACCTGCTCGAGGTCCCCGCGGACGGCTCCGCGGGGCACGGGAGCCGGCACGGCCACACCGTCCTCTCGCA
>JBIOVW010000955.1:0-2108 GCA_044867945.1 Nakamurella sp.
ACGGAGGCGGTGTTGACGATCACGCCACGCTCCCCGTCGATCGGTTCGTTCTGGGAACGGTCCGTTCCTGCCCAACGGTCTTCACCGCGTTACCGATGCCCGCGCAGTTGACCACCACCCGCAGTGAGCGGTCGGTGTTGGCGCGGTCGACCGCCTCGCCGACGGCGTCGGCGTCGACGACGTCGGCGGGGGCGAATTCGACCCGCTCACCCAGTTCGGTCAGCGGACAGGTGTTCGCCCCGGGCAGGTCGATGGCGATGACCCGGGCGCCGGCGCGGGCGAGGGCGGCGACCGTGGCCAGTCCGAGACCGGAGGCACCGCCGGTGACGATGGCGGTTGTTCCGTCGAGTTGCATGCGGCTACCCCTTGACATGGATTCAGCTGGAATGGATCTCAGAGACTCCGGGAGATGATGTCCTTCATGATTTCGTTGGTGCCGCCGTAGATTCGGTGGACGCGGGCGGAAGCGTACATCCGGGCGATCGGGTACTCCATGGCGTACCCGTAGCCGCCGAACAGTTGCAGGCAGCGGTCCACGATCTGACCCTCACGTTCGCTGCCCCAGAGTTTGGCCATCGATGCGGTCGCGGGGTCAAGGGTGCCGTCGATGTGCCGCTGGACGCAGTGGTCCACCAGTGCCTTGCCGGCCAGGACTTCGGCCTTGCATTCGGCCAGGACGAATCTGGTGTTCTGGAAGTCCAGGACGGGTCTGCCGAAGACCTGCCGCTGCCTGACGTACCGGATCGTCTCCGCGACCGCGGCCTCGGACGTTGCCACCGCGTCGACCGCGATGATCAGCCGCTCACGTTGCAGCTGACTCATCAGCTGGACGAAGCCCTGCCCCTCGACCCCGCCGAGCAAATTCGCCACCGGCACGCGCATGTCGGTGAAGGAGAGCTCGCGCGTGTCCTGACCGTGTTGACCGAGTTTGTGCAGCACCCGGCCGCGGGCAAAACCGGGCAGATCGTCGGTTTCCGCGACGATCAGCGAGATGCCCTTCGCCCCAAGGCTCGGATCGGTCTTCGCGACGATGACGAGCAGGTCGCAATGGGTGGCGTTGGAAATGAACGTCTTCGACCCGTTGATGACGTAGTGGTCGCCGTGGCGGATGGCGGAGGTGCGCACGGCCTGCAGGTCCGACCCGGTGTCGGGCTCGGTCATCGCGATGGCCAGCACACTCTCCCCGGTCGCGCACCTGGGCAGCCAGCGCCTCTTCTGCTCCTCGCTGGCGTAGGCGTTGATGTAGTGGGCCACAATGGTCGAGTGCACGGCGAACCCGAAGGCGGTGTCGTGCGCGTAAGCGAGTTCCTGCTGGACGATCGCCTCATGACCGAAATTGCCGCCGGCACCGCCGTACTCCTCTCCGATATCCAGGCACAGCAGGCCAGCGGCACCGGCCTTGGTCCAGAATTCGCGGTCCACCTGGTGCTGTTCGGCCCACCGCTCCTGATTCGGCGTGGCTTCTCGCCGCAAGAACGTCGCGGCATGCTTGCGGAGCAGTGTCTGGTCGTCGGTTTCCCACGGCGAGCGATAGTCGGGGAACAGCAATGACATCGGCGTTCCTACCTTCCGGTGAAGTCGGGTGCGCGTCTGGCCAGAAATGCCGCCTGACCCTCGCGGCTGTCGGCGGACTGCATGGCGAAGTAGAAGTTGCGTTTCTCGTGCTCGAGTCCCTGGGACAGGGACGGCTCCAGCGCATGCACGGCGGCGTCCTTGGCCAGCGCGACGGCGATCGGTGAATTGCGGGCGATCCGCTGCGCGATCGCCTTCGCGGTGGACAGAGCTGACCGTCCGCGACAGTCTCGGCGACGATCCCGGCGGCGGCCGCCCGCTCGGCGGTGATCAGGTCCCCGGTGAGCAGCATCGCCATCGACATGGACTTTCCGGCCGTGTGGACGAGCCGTTGGGTGCCACCGCCACCGGGGATGACGCCGAGCCCGACCTCGGGCACGCCGAAGCGCGCGGACCCGCCGGCGATGACGATGTCGCAGGCCAGGGCCAGTTCGCAGCCACCGCCGAGAGCCAGGCCCTCGACCGCGGCGATCACCGGCTTCGGGTAGCCGCCGAGGTCGGCCCATATGTTCCCGCGGCCTCGCGCTCTTCGGCGA